>NZ_JBHTSA010000039.1:0-47398 GCF_042795405.1 Streptomyces sp. NPDC056480
CCGATCCGCGTACGCGGCGCGAACGTCCCGTCCCCCTTGCCCAGATACAGCCAGAGCACCCCGTCCTTGTCCCGCGCGATCAGATCACCCGTCGGATTCCCACCGAGCTGCCCGGCAGCGGTGATCTGGTTGTAGATCCCCCACCCGTGACCGATCTTCTTCCGCGGCTCGTACGGAGCCGACACCGAACCCGTCGCCTCGTACAGGTACAGATCACCCCGATTGTCCTGGGCCACCAGATCAGCCCGCCCGTCACCCGTCAGATCACTGCCACCCGTGAACTGCGCGTACGTGTTCCACCCGCCGCCCACCCGCACCCGGGACTCGAAGCCGATGCGGGACGCGCTGCCGGTGCCGCGGTGGAGCCAGAGGACGCCGTCCTTGTCGCGGGCGACCACGTCGGCGGCGTTCGAACCGGCGACGTCGCCGGCCGCTTCGACCCGGTCGTAGACGTTCCAGCCGCGCAGACCCGAGGTGTTGTTGACGAGGGGGACGAGCCGTCCCGTCGCGTCGTCCCAGCGCGTGCTGATCTGGTCGAGGTAGCCGTTCGCGTCCCGCGCGATCAGGTCCGGCGCCCCGTTGTCGTCGTAGTCGTGCGCCTTCGGGGCGCGCGCCACGGTGAGGGTGCCGGAGGTGGTGACCGACGGCATCCCGTTCCACGGCCTGGCGGTCACCGTCCACTCGTACGAGCCGTTGGGAGCGGCCTTCGCACCCGACTGCAGGCGGCCTTCCACCTCGCCGGTCCAGTCGAGACCGAGGGATCCGTCCGGGTACGCGCCGGTGCCGGACGCGGGCCGCACGACCGTCCGGAACTCCTCCCCCGTCTCCTTGCTCGTCAGCTCGACGGTGAGGTCCGCCCTCGTCGTGGAGAACCTCCAGGACAGCCGGGCCTTGGCGACGCCGTCCAGGCCGACGGTGGCCGGGGCGCCTCCGACGTACGTCAGGGGGGTTGCGCCGTCGTTCGGTTCGCCGGTAGAGGCGATCAGCTCGGCCGCCGGCCGGCCGTCCGCGCCGGCCGACACCCGGTAGACGCCCGTGCCGTGGGCGGCGGTGACGCCGAGGACGAGGAGGCTGCCGTCGGGGCCCTTGGTGGCGTGCATGGCGTGGTCGAGGAGCTCGACCGTCGACCCGTCCTTCAGGGACCGGGCCGAGAAGGCGTGCCACGGGGTGGCGTTCCCCTTGGTGGCGCCCCACAGGAACCAGTCGCCCAGCAGACCGCCGGTGATCTCCGCCGAGTCGTCGGGGCCGAGCGGCGTCCGCACGACCTCGCTCCGTCCCCGTACGGCCGTGGCGAGGACCAGCTTGTCGCCGGTGCGCTCCGTCCAGGCCACGTGGGTCGGCGAGAGGAAGGAGGCCCTCGCCACGTACGGCTTCGGCCAGTCGGGCTCCGGGGCCAGCCGGTACCTGCCGACCTCCTGCCCGGTCTTCAGGTCGACGACCAGGTCCTCTTCGTGGTTCCGCGCGACCGCCGCGTCGGGCAGGGTGTCGGCCATCCACCGGGGCTCGTAGTACGTGCCCACCGTGCGGACGGCAGGCGTCCCGCCGCTGATGTCGATCAGTTTCAGGCTCTTCAGCCGACCGTCGACCACCAGGAGGGTCGAGCCCACGACGCCGTCGAGGAACCCGTGCGTCTCCGGGCTCGCCGACAGGTCGAGGGTGACGGGCGCGGCGCCCGTCGCCATGTCGTACACCTTGACGGTCGAGGTGTAGATCTCCTCGGCCCCCGCGTGCGCGACCTCGCGCGCGACCACGACGAGGTCCGAGCCGGCGCCGGAGCCGAGGACGTACTCGCCCTCGCCCTTCGCGACGACCTTCGACACCCCGTCCGCGTAGCGGGTCCAGCGTGCCGTGCCCTCGTGGTCCTCCGAGAGGAAGCCGGTCGCCCCGGCGCCGAGCAGCCTGCCGCCCGAGGCCAGGAACGGCACCGGGGCCGGCGCGGCGGTCCGGGACGCGGACACGGCCGTGGGCGCGGAGGGGGTGGACCCGGGCTCGGCGGAGGCGGCCGGGACGTTGAGCGAAGCAGCCGCCACGGCGGCGAGCACGACGCCGACCGAGATCGTCAGTCGCCGGTGGCCCGTAGTGGTACGCACGATGTATTTCCTCCCCCATCCGGATGGATACGCCGTGTACGACTCCCCGTCAGTTCGAAGGGTTGTACGGATCATGGAACTCGCGGGGGCTAGCCTCGGGCGGATGGACATCACCATCAGGAAGGGCGGGGCGGACGACATCCCCGCGATACTCGCGATACTCGACAGCGCCGTGGTGTGGCTCAACGGCAAGGGCATCACCGCCCAGTGGGGCACGGAGTCCTTCTCGGCCCGCCCCGCGGCGGTGCAGCAGGTCGAGGACACGGCGGCCGAGGGCGATCCGTGGATCGTCGAGATCGACGGCGTACCGGCGGGCACGATGACGCTGACGCCGCACCCGGGCAAGCACGTGCCGCCGGCGGACGAGCCGGAGGTGTACGTCCGCCTGCTCGCGACCGACGCGCGGTTCCACGGCCACGGGGTGGGCGCGGCGCTGCTCGCCCACGCGGTGGAGGAGACGCGGCGGCAGGGGGTGTCGCTGCTGCGGGTGGACTGCTTCGCGGGCAGCGAGGGCCGGCTGGTCGCCTACTACGAGGGCCAGGGCTTCACTCCGACGGAGACCTTCGCGGTCGGCGACTGGGAGGGGCAGATCCTGGAGCGTCGGGTCTGAGCCGCGGACGACGACGGCGGGAGGGGCCGGGGCCGGAGCGGGGGAGGGGTGTCCGGGCGTAAGAGCGTCTTGAACTCGCGCGAAGCGCGGTGAGACGCAGCCCGGACACCCCTCCCCCGCGGAGACCCCGGCCCCGTTGTCGGAGGTCCAGGCTCCGGCACCCCCGGGGGCGCAGGAGCCCCGGCCCCGGGCAGGAGGTCCAGTCCCCGGCCCCCACACCCGGCCGCCGCCCGCCCGAGGGCTACGCCGCGGTGGCCAGTCGCTCGCGTGCCACGAACCGGACCTGCGGGTGCCCGTGGCGCCAGGCCCAGGCGACCTTGAGGCCGCCGACCTTCGCCAGGACCAGGCCCACGACGACCGCCGCCGTCAGGGAGATCACGCCGCCCGTCGCGAAGCCGACGCGGGCCCCGTACGTGTCGGTGACCCAGCCGAGCAGCGGCGCGCCGATCGGCGTACCACCGGCGAAGACCATCATGTAGAGGCTCATCACCCGGCCCCGCATGGCCGGGTCCGTCGCCATCTGGACGGCCGAGTTCGCGGTGATGTTGACCGTGAGGCCGATCATGCCGATCGGGACGAGCAGCAGTGCGAACAGCCAGAACGTCGGCGACAGGGCCGCCGCGATCTCCAGGACGCCGAAGACCGCCGCCGCGATCACCAGCATCCGCAGCCGGGTCGAGCCGCGCCGGGCCGCCGCGAGGGCGCCGACGAGCGAGCCGGCCGCCATGAGGGTGTTGAGGAAGCCGTACGCGCCGGCGCCGACGTGGAAGACGTCGCCGGAGAAGGCGGTGAGCCAGATCGGGAAGTTGAATCCGAAGGTGCCGATGAAGCCGACGAGGACGATCGGCCAGATCAGGTCCGGTCGCGCGGCCACGTAGCGCAGGCCCTCCCGCAGCTGGCCCTTGCCGCGCGGGGCGCGCTCCACCTTGTGGAGTTCGCTCGTCCGCATGAGCAGGAGGCTCGTGAGGGGCGCGAGGAAGAACAGGCCGTTGAGGAGGAAGGCCCAGCCGCTGCCGACTCCGGCGATGAGCACACCGGCGACAGCGGGGCCGACGAGGCGTGCGGACTGGAAGTTCGCCGAGTTCAGGGAGACGGCGTTGCGCAGCTGGTCGGGTCCGACCATCTCGGAGACGAAGGCCTGCCGGGCCGGGTTGTCGACGACGGTCACCATGCCGAGGAGGAAGGCGATCAGGTAGACGTGCCAGACCTGGATGTTGCCGGAGAGGGTGAGGACGGCGAGCGCGATGCCGCAGAGGCCGAGGGCTGCCTGGCTGACGAGCAGCAGGCGCCGCTTCGGGTAGCGGTCGGCGATGACTCCGCCGTAGAGGCCGAAGAGCAGCATCGGCAGGAACTGCAGGGCCGTGGTGATGCCGACGGCGGCGGCCGAGCCGGTGAGGCTCAGGACCAGCCAGTCCTGGGTGATGCGGGCCATCCAGGTACCGGTGTTGGAGACGATCGCGCCGGTGAAGAACAGCCGGTAGTTACGGATCCTGAGCGAGGAGAAGGTTTCCCCCCGCCCGCGGGTGTCGAGGGTGGGTTTGTGGACGGGTGCGGAGTCTGCTCCGGGTCCCGTACTCAAAGTGCGTCGCCTCCTTGGCGCGTGGACTACAGGTGGGCGAGCTTCTCCAGGACGGGAGCGGCCGCGCGCAGCTTGGCCCACTCGTCCTCGTCCAGGCCCTCGGCGAGGGAGGCCAGCCAGGCGTTCCGCTTGCGGCGGGACTCTTCGAGCATGGCTTCGGCCTGCTCGGTCTGGCTGACGACCTTCTGCCGGCGGTCGTCGGGGTGCGGCTCCAGCCGGACCAGTCCCTTGGCTTCGAGCAGCGCGACGATGCGGGTCATCGAGGGCGGCTGGACGTGCTCCTTGCGGGCCAGCTCGCCGGGTGTGGCGGAGCCGCAGAGCGCGAGGGTGCCGAGCACCGACATCTCGGTGGGGCTCAGCGACTCGTCGACGCGCTGGTGCTTGAGGCGTCGGCCCAGTCGCATGACGGAGGAGCGGAGCGCGTTCACGGCCGCGGCGTCGTCGGCGGTGCCGTGGGACAGGTCAGGCATGTTTGTTAGCTTAACTCATTACTCTGTCTAAATACCAACGGGAACGCGCCGACGTCGCACGGATCACACCCGTCTACCCCCGCACGCCTGCCCCCGCACGTGAACCGCACGCACGCAGATCACGCTTCCGCATCCATGTATCACCCAAACGAGTGAGTCGGATCCAGAAAGTGACGCAAAGGGGCCCCGGCTGCCCCGACCCTGAACGACATGGGATCGACAGTGCTCAGCCTGCGCATCGACGGTGAGCTGCTCGACCGGCTCAGGAGTCACGCCGCGAAAAGAGGAATGAGCGTCCAGGACTATGTCGTCCGGACGCTCATTCGCGAGGATTTCGACGAGCGGTTCAAGACCGCCGTCGACGAGACGGAGAAGTTCTACGGGGAGTCGGACGGGGAACCGGTGGCCGACACGGCCACCGACACCCCCCGCGATCACGTGAGGCCGAGCGCCGGCATCGCGTAGTAGAAGACGAAGACCGCCGACACGATGTACATGGCCACCGGGACCTCACGGCCCCGTCCGGCCGCGAGCCGCAGCGCGCTGAACGCGATGAAGCCGATGCCGATGCCGTTCGTGATCGAGTACGTGAAGGGCATCATCACCATGGCCAGGAACGCCGGCACCGCGATGGTGTAGTCGCTCCAGTCGATGTCCTTGATCGAACCGGCCAGGATCAGGAAACCGACCGCGAGGAGCGCGGGCGTCGCCGCCTGGGACGGGACCATCGTGGCCAGCGGCGTGAGGAACAGCGCCACCGAGAACAGACCGCCGGTCACGACCGAGGCGAGACCCGTGCGCGCACCCTCGCCGACGCCCGCCGTGGACTCCACGAAGCAGGTGGTGGCCGAGGAGGAGGTCGCACCGCCGGAGGCGACGGCCAGGCCGTCCACCAGCAGGACCTTGTTGATGCCGGGGAAGTTGCCGTCCTTGTCGATCAGCTTGGCCTCGTCGCCGACGCCGAGGATCGTGCCCATGGCGTCGAAGAAGCAGGACAGCAGCACCGTGAAGACGAAGAGGACGCCGGTCAGGTAGCCGACCTTCTCGAAGCCGCCGAAGAGGCTGACCTCGCCGACGAGGCCGAAGTCCGGCGAGGCGACCGGGTTGCCCGGCCACTCCGGAGTGGTCAGACCCCAGGACGGGACGGTCGCGACCGCGTTGATCGCCATCGCCACGATCGTCATGACGACGATCGAGATGAGGATCGCGCCCGGCACCTTGCGGATGATCAGCGCGAGGGTGAGGAGCGTGCCCAGGATGAAGACGAGCACCGGCCAGCCCATGAGGTGGCCGTCGCCGCCGAGCTGGAGCGGGACGGTGGTGTGCGCGGCGTCGGGGATGCGGGAGACGAAGCCCGAGTCGACGAGGCCGATCAGCATGATGAAGAGGCCGATGCCGATCGCGATGCCCTTGCGCAGGCCGACCGGGACCGCGTTCATCACGCGCTCGCGCAGACCGGTCGCGACGAGCAGCATCACGACGACACCGGCGAGGACGACCATGCCCATGGCGTCCGGCCAGGACATCTTCGGCGCGAGCTGGAGCGCCACGACCGTGTTGACCCCGAGGCCGGCGGCGAGGGCGATCGGGACGTTGCCGATGACACCCATGAGGAGCGTCGAGAACGCCGCGGTGAGGACGGTGGCGGTGACGAGCTGGCCGCTGTCGAGCTGGTGCCCGTACATGTCCTTGGCACTGCCGAGGATGATCGGGTTCAGCACGATGATGTAGGCCATCGCGAAGAAGGTGGCGAAACCGCCGCGGATCTCGCGGGCGACGGTCGAGCCGCGCTCCGAGATCTTGAAGTAGCGGTCGAGGCCCGAGGTCGGCTCCTGGGGAGCGGAAGGCTCGGGGGGCATGGCCTTGGCGGTGGCCGTGGTGCTCATGGGGTGGGTTCCTCTTCGGGAGAGACGTCCGTTTGGCGGTTCATACGAAGGAAACCCGCCAGAGGCAAACCGTTTCAGTATGAACACATGAACGAGCGAGCGTCTATCTCCGCGCGTAGATACGATTTCCCGGCACCTAGACTGACCCTCATGGCGAAGTGGACACCGAAGCACGAGGCACCCGAGCCCCTCGAAGGGCCCGTCGTCGCCACCATCACCGGCGGAACGATCCTCTGGTTCGTCCTCTTCCTCGTCCAGGTCCCGTTCTACGGCTGGTTCGACGACCGTGACCTGACCTGGTGGGTGTGGACCTGCCTCGCCGGCGCCGGACTCGGCCTGATCGGCATCTGGTACGTACGGAAGCGGGACGCGGCGATCAAGCGGCACGAGGCGGCACGGGCGGCGGAGGCCGGAACCGGGACGGGGCCGGCCCAGGACCCCGAGGCGCACCCCGGCGCGTAGTGCCAGGGGACCATTCCCCTCCTCCCCCGGTCTGATCTTCGCCCTTCTCGGCAGGTGAACGGCCGATTCCGGTCGTACCGTCGAAAACATGACTCAGCGGGCGAAGATCGACACGGACGGCGGCGAGGCCGAGGCGGTGGGGCCGCCCGTTGTCCACCGTCCCGCCGGACTCACCTCCGCCGAGGTCGCCGAACGCGTCGCCCGCGGCGAGGTCAACGACGTCCCCGTACGGAGCTCCCGCTCGACCACGGACATCGTCCGCGGCAACGTCTTCACCCGCTTCAACGCGATCATCGGCGTCCTCTGGGTGATCATGCTCATCGTCGCGCCGATCCAGGACAGCCTCTTCGGCTTCGTGATCATCGCCAACACCGGCATCGGCATCATCCAGGAACTCCGCGCCAAGAAGACCCTCGACGGACTCGCCGTCATCGGCGAGGCGAAACCCACCGTCCGGCGCGACGGCGTCGCCGCCGAACTCTCCACCTCGGAGATCGTCCTCGGCGACCTCATCGAACTCGGCCCCGGCGACAAGGTCGTCGTCGACGGCGAGGTCGCGGAGGCCGACAGCCTGGAGATCGACGAATCACTGCTCACCGGCGAGGCCGACCCGGTCGTCAAGAAGCCCGGCGACCGGATGATGTCGGGCTCGTTCGTCGTCGCCGGCGGCGGCGCGTTCACCGCCACCAAGGTCGGCCGCGAGGCCTACGCGGCGCAGCTCGCCGAAGAGGCCTCCCGCTTCACGCTCGTCCACTCCGAACTGCGTACGGGCATCTCCACGATCCTCAAGTACGTGACGTGGATGATGATCCCGACCGCCATCGGGCTCGTCATCAGCCAGCTCGTCGTCAAGGACGACAACTTCAAGGACGCGGTCGCCCGTACGGTCGGCGGCATCGTCCCCATGATCCCCGAGGGACTCGTCCTGCTCACCTCGGTCGCCTTCGCGATCGGCGTCGTACGACTCGGGCGCAAGCAGTGCCTCGTCCAGGAACTGCCGGCCATCGAGGGCCTCGCACGCGTGGACGTCGTGTGCCTGGACAAGACGGGCACGCTGACCGAGGGCGGCATGGACGTCACGGAGCTCCGTCCCCTCAACGGCAGCGACGAGACGTACGTGCGCAAGGTCCTCGGCGCCCTGGGGGAATCCGACCCCCGCCCGAACGCCTCCCTCCAGGCCATCATCGACGCCTACCCGGACACGGTGGAGTGGCGGTGCACGGAGGCGCTGCCGTTCTCCTCGGCGCGGAAGTACAGCGGGGCGGCGTTCAGCGAGGGCGACGGCGAGAACTCGACCTGGCTGCTGGGCGCCCCTGACGTCCTCCTGCCCGCCGGGGACCCGACGCTCACCGAGATCGACCACCTCAACGAACAGGGCCTGCGGGTCCTGCTCCTGGCGCGGACGGCGAACGAACTCGACTCCCCCGAGGTCGCGACCGGCGCCCACCCGACGGCCCTGGTCGTCCTGGAACAGCGACTGCGGCCGGACGCCGCGGACACGCTCGCGTACTTCGCCGACCAGAACGTCGCCACGAAGGTCATCTCCGGCGACAACGCGGTCTCCGTGGGCGCGGTGGCCGGAAAGCTCGAGATGCCGGGCGCGGCGAACACGGTGGACGCCCGCACGCTCCCCACCGACCGGGAGGAGATGGCGAAGGTCCTCGACGAGAACGCCGTCTTCGGCCGGGTCACACCGCAGCAGAAGCGGGACATGGTGGCGGCGCTGCAGTCCCACGGCCACACGGTCGCGATGACGGGCGACGGCGTGAACGACGTCCTGGCACTGAAGGACGCGGACATCGGCGTGTCGATGGGCTCGGGCTCGGAGGCGACGAGGGCGGTGGCCCAGATCGTCCTGCTGAACAACAGCTTCGCGACCCTCCCCTCCGTGGTGGCGGAGGGCCGCAGGGTCATCGGCAACATCACCCGAGTGGCCACCCTCTTCCTCACGAAGACGGTCTACTCGGTCCTCCTGGCGGTCCTGGTGGTCTGCTCGCAGGTCGAGTACCCCTTCCTCCCCCGCCACCTGACCCTGCTCTCCACCCTGACGATCGGCGTCCCGGCCTTCTTCCTGGCCCTGGCGCCGAACAAGGAACGGGCGAAGCCGAACTTCGTACGCCGGGTGATGCGGTACGCGATCCCGGGCGGCGTCATCGCGGCTGCGGCCACGTTCACGACGTACCTCCTGGCCCGCCACCACTACAGCGGCGAAGGCGCCCTGGAGGCGGAGACGAGCGCGGCCACGCTGACCCTGTTCCTGGTCTCGATGTGGGTCCTGGCGATCATCGCCCGCCCGTACACGTGGTGGCGCCTCACCCTGGTCGCCACGATGGGAGGCGCGTTCCTCCTCGTCCTGGTCGTCCCCTGGCTCCAGGACTTCTTCGCCCTGAAACTGGTGGGCACGACGCTGCCGTGGGCAGCGGTCGCCATCGCAGCAGCGGGCGGCCTCCTCCTGGAACTCGCCTGGCGCTGGGTGGACCGAAGGTTCCCGGCGTAACGCAGCGCCCGGGCGCCACTATGGGGCCGACCGGGACAGAGCAGCGGGGCCGCGATCAGCTCTGCGTCTCCTCGCGGCGTCCCCTGGCGGCCGCATCGGGTACGACGAGCAGCTTGCCGGTGGTACGCCGAGCCTCCAGATCGCTGTGGGCCTGGGCGGCCTCGGACAATGCGTAGCGGCCCGTCACGGTGACCTCAAGCGCCTTGGAGCGCACCCACTCGAACACATCGGCGGCCCGTCGGAGCAGTTCGGACCGGTCGGCGATGAAGTCCCCGAGGCTGGGCCGGATCAGGGTCAGCGAACCGCCGTGGGCCAGCCGGATCGGATCGAACGGCGGCACGGCACCGCTTGCCGCGCCGAAGAGCACGAGATGGCCTCGGGACCGCAGGCTGGCGAGGCTCGCGTCGAAGGTGTGCGCGCCGACGCCGTCGAAGACGACCGGCAGCCCCTGACCGCCGTTGAGCCGCCTCACCTCGGCTGCGAGATCGTCGACCGCGGAGGAGAGGATCACCTCGGCGGCCCCGGCACGCTTCGCCAGCTCGGCCTTCGCCGTGGTCGACGTCGTGCCGATCACCCTGCCGCCGAGATGGGTGATGAGCTGGGTCAGAAGCAGCCCCATGCCGCCGGCAGCCGCATGCACGAGCACCGTGTCGCCTCCCTGAACCGGGTAGGCGTCCTTGACGAGATAGTGCGCGGTCATGCCTTGGAGGAGCACGGCGGCGGCTGTCTCGAAGCCGATGTCGTCGGGCAGCGGCACCAGCCGGGAGGAGTCCACGACGGCCCGCTCGGCATACGTGCCGGGAATCTCCACCCAGCCGACCCTGTCCCCGACGGCGACGTCGGCGACGCCGGGTCCGACTTCGACGACCGTTCCGGCGCCCTCGGAGCCCGGGGTGAAGGGCAGCGGCACGCTGTACCGGCCTTCGCGGTGGTAGACGTCGAGGAAGTTGACCCCCGATGCGGCGACCTCCACGACCGCCTCGCCCGGACCCGGCCGCGGCTGGTCCACCTCGGCCTCCTGCAGCACCTCGGGACCGCCCACTTCGTACACCTGAATCGCTCGCATGACCCCTCCGATGATCGGCTCGTCCCCCCACCAACCCCGTGGACGGCGATCCGATTCCCGGCAGGCGGACCTGCCCACCGCCCCCGCCCCGCACCAAGCCCCCCACCCACCGGCCCGACGCCCGCCCACGACGACCGGCCACTACCCGGGGAGACCGCGCAGGCCCCGGCCCTCGGCCGCCCTCCGGGTGCGAGAAGGCGGCCTCGCCGCACTCGGAAAGAGGGCGGCCGCACCCGAGGCTCGCGAAGTCGGGTCATCCCCAGGGCCTTCGTCCGGCACCCTGGGGGCATGGGGATGGTCGAGGAACTCTGGGGCCGGGGCCAGGTGCCGTACTGCGACGGGCTCTATCGGGTGGACGGCGGCAGTCGGGCGTTGGGGGCCGGCGGGCCCGGTGCCTATCACCCCGACGCCGGGCAGCCCGTTCCCTTCCGGATCGGGGAGCCCGTCGACGTGGCCGAGGTGGTCGCGGAGTACGGCACCTGCGAGGTGGACGTCTGGTTCGAGAGTCCCCTGCCCGACGGGTCGGGGTGGGTCCTCGGCGGAGGCGGCGGGATGGGCAACGTCGGTCACCTCGCCCGTCTCGACGCCGACCGCTCCCTGCGGTGGGTCGCCCTCATGGAGAGCTCCAACCCGTTCCTCGGCGTGCGCCACGACGGCACCCGGGCCGTCTTCACCAACGACTGGCGCAATCTGCTCACCCTCGACCTCGCCGACCCCGCCCTCCGCTGACCCCGCCCTCCGCTGGACTCAGTCGAACCAGCGGTCCCTCGCCAGCTCCGCCGTCCTCGACGGGTCCTCCAGCAGGGCCGCCACCTCGAAGCGGCGCGGCCACTGGCCCGCCGACCAGGCCAGGCCCGCCGCCACGCCCTCCAGGGTCGAGGCGTGGACCACGCCGTCCGCCGTGCGGCGCCAGTCGAGTTCCGTGTCGGCCGCCCTCAGTTCCTCGTGCTCGACGTACGTCGTGGGGGTCGTCGGGCCCAGGAGGGTGCGGACCGAGTCCGGCACCTCGTGCTCCTCGCCCACCGTCGCCACCTCCGCCTCCACCGCCTCGCTCAGCCGCCTGACCTGGAACAGCTCCGCCAGGTCCGCCGCCCGCGCCGGCGACACCGGCAGCAGCGGCACCCCGCCCGTCAGCGGCAGCAGGTCCGGCGCGTCGGCCACCATCGCCTCCGCCGCGTCCACCACGACCACCTCGCCGTCCACGACCGCGCGCAGCTCGTCCGGCAGCGTCACCTGCTCCGGGTCCAGGTCCGCGAGGGCCGTGTACAGCGCGTGGAGTTGGGCGTCCGTGACCTCGCGGGAGGGGTCGGCGAGCCGCGTGAGGAGTTCCGCCGCCCCGCCCGGCTCGTCGAGCAGCGCCGCCACCGACGTGCGTACTCCCAGGGCCCGCAGGACCTGCTCGTCGTCGAAGCCGGTCGCGTCGGCGGAGTCGTACAGGCCGGAGAGGAGGGGGTCCGAGCCCTCCGCGCGGAGGCCCGCCGGGCGGCGGCCGTCCAGGACGGGGTGGTCGCGGAGCCACCACGCCGTGTACGAACGGACCGTCTCCGTCGTGCCGTCCGGCAGGAGGATCCGTACGGGCTGGGTGAGGGCGTCGCGGAGAGGGGGCTGCGCCAGGAGCGCCAGCGCCTTCGGCCAGGCGTCGTCGTCGACCAGGTCCAGGTCCCGTACGGCCACGATCTCCGTCGCCACCGGCGGCACCGGTGTCTCCGGCAGCCGGTCGAGGACGTCCTCGCACCACACGTCGACCGCGTCGAGGAGCCCCGCGTCGTCCGGCTCCGGGTAGTCGCCCTCGCGCGGCTCGACCTCGTCCGGGTCGAGGAGCAGGTCGGTGGCGCGGACCAGGGCGAAGGTGGCGAGCACGCCACAGGCCGCGAGGGGCTGTTCGCCCCAGCGGGCGGCCAGCTCGCCGTCGACGTAGGCCAGTTCGTCCTCGCGCATGACGGCGGCGAACGCCGAGCCCGGCATCACCAGCTCGCCCGCCGGGGAGAGTTCGCCGTCCTCGTCGGGCAGCGCCAGCGCGCCCAGCCAGGGCTCGTCGCCCGGGTCGAGCTCCGCGTCCCGGACCAGGGCGAGGACGGTCTCGACGAGTTCGTCCGCGTCCAGGGTGTCCGCGTCCTCGTCCCAGATCTCACCCGCGTCGAGGGAGGCCGCGACCGCCGCCCGTACCTGCGGGGTCGTCAGGACCGCGCGGGGCGTGGCGGGCAGGGCGCCCAGCTTCTCCAGGAGCGGGTGGGCGGCCTCGGGGTGGGCGACCTTCAGGCCGAGCCGGGTCAGCTCGGCGGGGGTCCTGTCCTGGGGCAGGAGGACCTGGCGGGGGCCGATCGCCGTACGGATCCGGGCACCCTCGGCGGTTTCCGCCAGCGGGACCGGGAGGCCGGACAGCCGGTCCGGGTCGACGCCGGCGAGGGAGTCGTACAGGCGCCACCACCACGTCGGGGCGCGGTCCACCCCGGCGAGCCGGTCGATCGCCTCGGTCAGGGGTACGCGGCCGACGCCGAGCGTGCGGAGTTCGGGGCGGCGCTCCAGGCCGGCGGGGAGCAGGGTCGGGAACACCTCGGCGAGCACCTCGACCGTGTCGGCGCCCGCGCCCTCCGCGACCTCGGCCTCGATCGGGCGGAGTGCGGGGAGTTCCTCGGTGGGGGCGGCGGGTGCCAGGAACGCGACCCTCGGCAGCCGGTCCAGGATCGCCTCGCGCAGGGCCCCGTCGAGGGGGCCCTTGCCGAGGGGGCCGGGGACGAGGTCGAGCGTGGCGGTCGTCACCGGCTGCCACTCGGCGAGGAGTTCGGCGTACGCGTCGGCGGCGCGCTGCACCAGGAAGTCGGTGAGCGGGCCGGGCGCCGGGTGCCGCCGCGCGGTGTCCAGGGGCAGGGAGGCGATGAGGAGCGCGGGGATGCCGAGGGGTTCGTCGGTGGGCGTGGGTGCGTGCACGACCGGGGTCGTACGGGGGTAGCGCGGGGCTCCCTCCGGGTCCACGGGCACGGCCCAGGTGACGGACCAGTGGGGGCGCAGGCGCTCCTCGACCGGGCGGTCCTTGAGGAGTTCGGCGTCGAGGGGGCCGCCGTGGGAGACGGTCCGCCAGCGGTGGGTGCCGGTGGCGGAGTCGGCGATCTGTACGTATCCGTCGTCCTCGGAGCGGCGGAGGGTCCGTACTCCTTCCGAGGTCTCCACGACGATCTCCGCGAGCCCCGGAAGGGTGAGGAGGAGCGCGTCGTCGACGGAGGCGAGGAGCCGCTCGGCGAGGTCGCGGGCGGCGGTGTCGCGGAGCGGGAGGACGACGACGGTGTCGTAGCCGTCGGGGGCGGTGCCCTCGGCGGGCAGCGGGAGCCGGAGGAGGGGTACGTGGCCGTCGCGGCGGCGCAGTTCGTCGCCGAGGCCGGGGCTGTACCGGGCGGAATCGGAGGCGAGTTCGCGGGCCTCGGCGAGGGACCAGCGGACGCCGCCGTGGCGGCCGAGGACGGCGGGCTCGTCGGTGACGGCGAGGACGGCGGCGAATCCGACACCGAACCGGCCGACCGCGCCGTGGGCCTGATGCTCGCGCTTGGCGGAGGCGCGGAGGGTCGACAGGGACTCGACGCCGGTGGCGTCCAGCGCGGCGCCGGTGTTGGCGGCGGCGAGGAGGGCGGGGCCCTCGTGGTCCGCGGGGTGCAGGGTGAGCCTCAGGCGGCCGGGGACGCCGGCGCGGTGGGCGGCGTCGGCGGCGTTCTGGGCGAGTTCGACGACGAGGCGGTCGCGGTAGCCGCCGAGGGCGAGGTCCTCCTCGGCGTTGGCGTCCTCCCGGAACCGGGCGGGGGACGCGCCCCAGGCGTCGAGCACACCCCGCCGAAGCCGGGCGGTGCCGAAGGGATCGGTTCCGTCGGTCGTCGTCCGGACGCTGACGCTCACGTCTGACTCCACTCTGCGGGGCGGTGATGGTGCGGGACCCGGGCCGGGGGCCACGGTGTGAGGCCTCGGACCTGGGGGCCCGAAGGTATCGCGCTCGGGGGCGGGGGGTTTGCCGGGGCGCGGTTGGGGGTGGGGGCGTGCGGGGGTGTGTGCGTGTGTCCAGGGTGCATCGGGGTGGGTGGGGGCGGCGCGCCACGGCTTCCCCCCGCCACGAGCCTCCGCCTCGCCGTGCCCGGCCACGGACCTCCACCCTGCCGCGCCCGGCCGCGGACCTCCGCCCTGCCGGGCCCGGTGCGGTCCCTCCGCCCTGCCGGTGCGACGCGTACCGCCGGGTTTTGTAGTGGGCCTCCGGCCCGTCGGGGCGGCACCTACCCGCCTGGGCGGCGCCCACGCCCGGCCGCGTTGTGGGCATTCGTTCCGCTGGGGCGGAACGGGTGGGCACAACGGAACGGCGCCCCTTGCCGGGCCTAGGCTTCCGCGCCCTGACCCGCACCCTTTGTGCACCGTGCTTGTGGTGCGGGTTCAGGCACAAGGGGCGGAGGCGCCGCCGAGCGCGCCGTCCCGTGTGCCCACCCGTCCCGCCCCAGCGGGACGAATGCCCACACGGCGGTGGGCGGGGGTGGGCGAAGCCCGGCGCCGCGCGGGGCAGGGGCCCGGCGTGCCGCGCAGGGCGGGTGGCCCGGTTGGTGCGGCGGCACCCGGTCAGCGCACGCCCGGTCCGCGCGGGAACCGGTCCGCGTGGCCGGCCCCGGTGCCCGTGGGGCTACGAGTGGCCCAGGTCTTCCGAGGTGGCGTCCGGTTCCGTCGTCGAGCCGGAGTCCTTGGCCGGCCGGAGCGGGAACGCGTCCGCGCCCATCGAGTCCAGGACCGGCGGCGCCGGCCGCGGCGGCTTCGGCATGATCGCGGCCTCCGAGTGACCCCCGCAGCCGTACGCGAGGGACACGACCCGCCCGTCCGCCGGGGCGAACTCGTTGGCGCAGATGCCGAACGTCTGCTTCAGGGAGCCCGCGAGCGGCACGAGGAACGCGCAGGACTCGCAGGTGGCCGGAGCCGCCTGGGCCATCGGCGTACGGGCGCCGAAGGACTCCTCCCAGCGGTCCGCGGCCAGGTGGAGCCCGTACCGGGAGAGGACCCTGGCCCGGCGCATGCCGAGCTCCTCGGCGACCGCGGCGATCGCGCCCCGCGAGGGGGTGCGGGCGACGATCTCGGCGTCCTCGACGTCGAGGTGGTCCGCCAGCTCGTCCGACACCACGGAGTTCGGCGGCGGCGCGTCCTCGCCCGAGTAGCCGGGCTCCAGGCGCAGGTCGTCCGCCTCGGTCGGCAGGAGGTCGCCGGGGCCCATGTCGCCGGGTCGCAGCCGCTCGCTCCAGGGCACCCACTCGGGGGCGAGGAGGGCGTCGGAGCCGGGCAGCAGGACGGTTTCGTCAAGCGTGACGTTCTTGGCGCGGGAGGCGCGGGTGACCGTCACCGCCCAACGCCAGCCCCGGTAGCCGGGCTCCTTGGACTCGAAGTAGTGGGTGACGACCCGGTCACCCTCGGCGATCACCTCGACGTGGGCGCCGACGATTCCGGGGAAGGCCGCCTCTTCGGCGGCCTCCCGCGCAAGGTCTACGGCCTCGGCGCACAGGCGGTCGGGGATACGCGTGGCTCGCGGGGTACGCGGGGTACCGCTTCGCGTCGTCGCAGCACTCACAGGTCTCGCTTCTCTCCTACGCCGTCTCACGGGTGCGCCGGCCGAGGGGCGGGAGCGAAGCCACGGGCGGCGGGCGGAGCGGACCTGTGGGCCGCATCGACGTCCGCGCACCCGACCTGTCTCGCGTGTCTCGGGCACACCTATCGCCATCCATTCTGCGGGATGCCGAAGAGGCGCGCGGCCGAGAGCTTCCGCCGGTGACGCGCTACGCACGCTACCCCGTTCGCGGGCGTCAGCCCACCTGCCCGCCCCAAGTGGCCCGGATCGCGGACGTCCGGGGAGTGGTCGGAGCCCTGTCCCGGAGGTGGAAGGGAGGGCCCGAAAGCGACTCACGCACCCCGCCGGCCTCGTCCGACGCGGCCGACGACATCGTCCGAAGTCGCCCTCCACCGCCGCGCCACGGTTCGTCGGGCGCGCCCGTGGGGCACTATGACGGAGTGGCAGCCGCACGGTCCCCCGCACGATCCGAAGATCATGCCGGACCGCTCCGCCGAGCGGGCCGGAAGGTCGGCCGCGCCCTGCACCTGCCGTTCACGGGGACCGCGAAGGGCATCCGCAAGGCCACTCACGCCCATGGCGCGGGCGAGTCGGGGCTCGGGAAGCTGATCGAGCTGCACGCGGTGAACGGCGCCGGTGACGTCATGATCACCGTCGCCCTCGCGTCCACCGTCTTCTTCTCCGTCCCCACCGACGAGGCCCGTGGCCGCGTCGCCCTGTACCTCGCCGTCACGATGGCCCCCTTCACCCTGCTCGCCCCGGTGATCGGCCCGCTCCTCGACCGCATCCCGCACGGGCGGCGGGCCGCGATGGCCGGCGCGATGCTGACCCGGGCGGTCCTCGCGATCATGATGTCGGCGGCGGTCGTCACCGGCGGCGTCGAGCTGTATCCGGCGGCGCTCGGGGTGCTGGTGGCCTCGAAGGCGTACGGGGTGGTGCGCAGTGCCGTCGTGCCCCGGCTCCTGCCACCGAACTTCTCGCTGGTGAAGGCGAACTCCCGGGTCACCCTGGCGGGGCTGCTCGCGACCGGCATCGCCGCGCCCATCGGGGCGGGGCTCCAGGTGCTCGGGCCCCGCTATCCGCTGTACGGGGCGTGCGCGCTGTTCCTGCTCGGGGCGTTCTGGGCGCTGCGGATGCCGCCCAAGGTGGACTCGGCGAAGGGTGAGCGGCGGGCGCATCTGCTGACGCACGGCGAGCGGAAGCCGAGTCTGCGGACGGTGGGGCCTTCGGTCCTGCACGGCCTGCAGGCGAACGCGGCGCAGCGGATGCTGTCGGGTTTCCTGATCTTCTTCCTGGCGTTCCTGCTGCGCGAGCATCCGCTGTCGGGGCAGAGCGCCGCCGTCTCGCTGGGGATCGTGGGCGTGGCGGCCGGGGTGGGGAACGCGTGCGGTACGGCGATGGGCTCGCTCCTGCGGGACCGGGGGCACGGGCCGGAAGTGATCATCGCCACGATGATCAGCGTGGTCTGCGCCACGGCGATCTGTACGGCGATCTTCTTCGGCGGGCTGATGGTGGCCGTCCTGGGCGCGGTCGCGGGCCTCACCCAGGCGTTGTCGAAGCTGTCCCTGGACGCGCTGATCCAGCGTGACGTGCCGGAGGTCGTGCGGACGTCCGCGTTCGCGCGTTCCGAGACGGCGCTGCAGATGGCGTGGGTGGTGGGCGGCGGGATCGGCATCGCGCTGCCGCTGAACGGGACCCTGGGCATGGCCGTCGCGGCCGGGATCCTGGCCACGGGCGCGCTGCTGGCCGTACGGGGGCTGCTCGCGGAGGCGCGGCGGAGGCCGGGGCCGAAGGGGCGGTCGAAGACGCGGGTGGCGTAGGGATCGCGTACGCCGACTGCTCCGACGCCGCGCCGTCCCCGCTCACCTGGACGCTCCCGCGCCGCGCCGTCCCCGCTCACCTGGACGCTCCCGCGCCGCCCTCGTTCCGGTACCGGACAGCGGCACGCCGTACCCCCGCGTGGCGCGGGCGCGGCGGCCCGATAGCCTTCGGCTCATGACCGTTGCGTTCTTCTCCGGCTCGCGCCGCCGGGCCGCCGTCGCCCTCGGGGCCGTCTCCGCCGGGCTCCTCGTTCTCTCCGCCTGCGACAAGCCGACTCCGATCGCGACCGTGACGGTCGGGACCGACTCGGTCCACTCCGAGGCCGCCTGCTACAACGGCGGCGACGCCATCAAGGAGTCGCAGATCCAGCAGTGCCTCAACAAGAAGGCCGAGAAGTCCATCACCGTGGCGATGGACGACAAGATCCGCTTCGGGGTCGACCCCGAGATCGCGGACAACGGCTGGACCATCTTCCTCGGCGGCCAGCAGGCCGAGCCCGAGCCGTACAAGAAGACGTACCGGACCATTCCGGCCAGCGCCTTCTTCGCCGCCGGCCAGACCGGCGAGGCCCCTGACAACACCCAGGTGACCATCGTCGAGAACACCGGCAAGAAGCTGACCGGCATCTGGCACTTCCAGCTGAAGAAGGAATCCTGATCCTCCGGTGGTCCACCGGAGCCTGATCGTGACGGCCGTTGCGGCGGAGGCGGACTCCGTCTCCGCCGGCCTCGGCCTCGGCGCCCCCGAGCTGCTTCCGCTGCCGGGGGGTCTCGTCCTGCGTCGGCACACGGACGCGCCGGACGGTCGCGTCCTGGTCGACGTCCTCGTCGGCGGGGTCGGACCCGCCGCCGTCGCCGCCTCGACCGGGACCGCGCTGGCGTACGCGGCGCTCACCGGCGCCGGCACGCCTTACGGCCTCGTCGTCTCCGCCGGGATCGCCGGCGGGTTCCAGCCCCTCGCGCCCCTCGGGTTCGTCGTGGTCTCGTCGGCCGTCGTCGCCGCCGACCTCGGCGCCCAGACCCCCGACGGGTACCTCACCGTCGACGAGCTCGGCTTCGGGCGGTCCGTCCATCCCGTGCCGGAGGCCCTGACGGGCCGGATCGCCGCCGCCCTGGTGGCGGCCGGCCGGCCGCACACCGTCGGGCCCGTGCTGACCGTCTCCACCGTCACCGGCACCGCCGCCCGCGCCGCCGAGCTGGCCGGGCGCCATCCCGGAGCCGCGGCCGAGGCGATGGAGGGCTTCGGTGTCGCCGAGGCCGCCGCCGCGTACGGCGTGCCCGTGGTCGAGATCCGGGCCGTGTCGAACGCCGTCGGCCCCCGTGACCGCGCCGCCTGGCGCATCGGCGAGGCCCTGCACGCGCTCCGGCGCACGTCCGAGCTGCTCGGCAAGACCGTCTTCCTGGAGCTGGAGCCGTCGTGACCAAGCTGAAGATCGCCTACTCGCCCTGCCCGAACGACACCTTCGTCTTCGACGCCTGGGCCCACGGCCGTGTCCCGGACGCCCCGCGGCTCGACGTGACCTTCGCCGACATCGACGTCACCAACGGCTGGGCCGAGAGCGGCACCGACGGCCACGACATCCTCAAGGTGTCGTACGCCGTGCTGCCCTGGATCCTCGACGAGTACGCGCTGCTGCCCTGCGGCGGCGCCCTCGGCCGCGGCTGCGGGCCGCTCGTCCTCACCCGGGGGGACGCGACCGGCGCGGACCTCGCCGGGAAGACGGTCGCGGTGCCGAGCGAGCGTTCCACCGCGTATCTGCTGTTCCGGCTCTGGGCGGCGGAGCAGGTGCCGGGCGGGGTCGGGAACGTCGTCGTGATGCCGTTCCACGAGATCATGCCCGCCGTGCGCGACGGCAAGGTCGATGCCGGGCTCGTCATCCACGAGGCCCGTTTCACGTACCGGAACTACGGGCTGCACTGCCTCGCCGACATGGGCGAGCACTGGGAGTCCACGACCGGTCTGCCGATCCCGCTCGGCGCGATCGTCGCCCGCCGCTCCCTCGGTACGGAGACCCTGCGGCGGCTCGCCGACTCGGCCCGTACGTCGGTGCGGATGGCCTGGGACGACCCGGCGGCCTCCCGCCCGTACGTCATGGAGCACGCGCAGGAGATGGACCCGAAGGTCGCCGACCAGCACATCGGGCTCTACGTCAACGAGTTCACGGCCGACCTCGGCGAGCACGGGTACGCGGCGGTCCGCGGGCTGCTCACCCGCGCCGCGGCCGAGGGACTCGTACCGCCCCTCGGCCCGGACGCGCTCGCCTTCCCGTAGCCGGGACCACGACCGCCGGACGGAGTCCGGAAGCCGCCCGAAGCCTGCGAGGGGGGCACCCCCAGCCGCAGGGCTGGGGGGGACGGAGCGAGGGCGGCCGGGAGCGTCAGACGTCCAGCTGGTCCGCGACCGCGCGCAGCAGGCCCGCGATCTTGGCGCCCTGCGTCTTGTCGGGGTAGCGGCCGCGCTCCAGCATCGGCGTGATGTTCTCCAGGAGCGTCGTCAGGTCCTGCACGATGGACGCCAGTTCGTCGGGCTTACGGCGCTGCGCCGCGGCGACGGAGGGCGTCGGGTCGAGGATCGTGACGGACAGTGCCTGGTCGCCGCGCTGGCCTGCGACGACTCCGAACTCGACCCGCTGCCCCGGCTTCAGTGCGTCGACTCCGGCAGGGAGCACCGACGAGTGGACGAAGACGTCGCCGCCGTCGTCGCGGGAGAGAAAGCCGAAGCCCTTCTCGCTGTTGAACCATTTGACCTTGCCGGTAGGCACGTCTGTCCTCGTCCTCGTCCTCGTCGGGGGATAGCAAACAGCGGGTCGACCGACCCGCCGGGCACCAGGCTAATGGTCCGGAGGCCGGTGACAAGACGTCGCCGATGTGTTCCTTCGGCCTGGGAACTACCCTGGCCGGATGCGTAGTGAAACCCCTGCCGCACAGGCGAACGACAGCGCTCCGGGTGACGGCCTCGTCAAGGCCGGTGTCATCCTCTTCGCCATCGGCGCGGTGGCGACGCTGGTCACCGTGGCTCCGCTGTTCCTGGGGACGGACCCGTTCCCCACGGTGGCGTACACCGTCTCCATGCTCATGGGCGTCGGATTCGCCGTCGCCGCCGCCGGGGTGCTGCGCTCGATCGCGGCTCAGCGGCGGCAGGCGCGGGAGGGCGCGACCACGGCCGTTCGGGCCGGATAGCGCGCCCGTTCAGGCCAGGTACCCCTCCCACCAGGCGCGGAAGTCCGTCAGGTCGGTGAGGACGACGTCGGCGCCGGCCTCCGCCAGTTCCTCGGGGGCGCAGGGGCCGGTGGCGACGGCCACCGAGAGGGCGCCGGCCGTGGCGGCGCCGCGGACGTCGCCGATGTGGTCGCCGACGTACACCTGGGCGCCGTGGGCGCGCAGGGCCTCGGCCTTGCCCTCGGCCCACAGGCCGCCGACGAGCGCGTCCGGCTCGATGCCGAGGTGGGCGAGGTGCAGGGCGGCGTGCGGGCCGTTCTTCGCGGTGACGACGATGGTGCGGCCGCCCGCTTCGCGTACGGCCCGGATCGCGTCCCTCGCGCCCGGCATGGGCGCCGAGGGCTCGATCGCGTACGCCGGGTAGAGCGCGCGGTAGCGGGCCACCATCTCGGTGACCCGGTCCGCGGGCACCCAGTGGGCCATCTCGTGCTCCAGGGGCGGGCCGAGGCGGTTGACGACGAGGTCCGCGTCGACGGGGACGCCGGACTCGGCGGAGAACGCCTCCCAGGCGGCCTTGATGCCGGGGCGGGTGTCGATCAGCGTCAGGTCGAGGTCGAAGCCGACGGTGAGCGGGGCGGGGGCGGTGTCCGTGGAGGGCGTCATACCGCCCATTCTCGGGGACCCTTCCGGGGGACCTACGGCCCGGGTGTTCGGATATGGCTGCTGCTTACACTGAGCCAAGCCTCACCAAACCCGCACCGCCCGCTCCCCGCACCACCCGATGGGTCCCGATGCCAGCCGCTTTCCGTTCCAGACGGGTCCTCGCGACCTCGGCGGCTCTCGTCGCCCTGCTCCTCGCCGTGCTCCTGAGCCTCGCCGTCGGTGCCCGGCCCATCGCCCCGTCCACGGTGTTCGACGCCCTGCTGCACGGCGGTACGAGCCCCGACGCCGAGGTCGTACGGCAGCTCCGGGTGCCCAGGACCCTCATCGGCCTGATGGTCGGCGCGGCGCTCGCGCTCGCCGGTACCGCCCTCCAGGGCATCACCCGCAACCCGATCGCCGACCCCGGCATCCTCGGCATCAGCCAGGGCTCCTCGGTCGGCGTCGTCCTCGCCATCGCCTTCTTCGGGGTGCACTCGCTCACCGGGTACGTGTGGTTCGCCTTCGCCGGCGCCGCACTCGCCGCGGTCGCCGTCCACGCGATCGCGTCCAGCGGGCGCGGCGGGGCGACGCCGGTGAAGCTGGCGCTCGGCGGGGCCGCGATCAACGCGCTGCTGCTCTCCGTCACCACCGGCATCCTCACCACCAGGGCCTCCGCGCTCGACGAGTTCCGGTTCTGGCAGATCGGCTCCCTCGACGGGCGCGACGCCCAGATCGTCGGCCAGATCTGGCCCTTCCTGCTGCTCGGCGCGGTCCTCGTCGTCTCCGTGGCCCGCGGGCTCGACGCGCTCGCGCTCGGCGAGGACGTCGCCAAGGGGCTCGGGCAGCGGGTCGCGACCGTGCGGATCGTCGGCGGGATCGGCGCGACCGTCCTCACCGGCGCGGGGGTCGCCGCGGCCGGGCCCGTCGCCTTCGTCGGCCTCGCCGTCCCGCACATCGCGCGGGCCGTCGTCGGCTCCGACCACCGGTGGGTGCTGCCGATGGCCGCGGTCATCGGGCCGGTGATGCTCCTGACGGCGGACGTCGCCGGCCGGATCGTGTTCCCGCCGGGCGAGGTGCCGGCCGGGGTGATGACGGCGCTGATCGGGGTGCCGTTCCTGGTGACACTCGTCCGCCGGAAGGCGGTGGCGGCATGAGCACCCTCTCCCCCGTCCGTCCCGCGAAGGGCACGCCGCGGCCCGCCGGATACGGGCTCGTGCGCGCCGGCGGCGCCTCGTTCCTGGTGCACCGGCGGTCCGCCTTCGTCACCGTGGGCCTGCTGCTGCTCCTGGTCGCGGCCTCCGTCGCGTACCTCTGCGTCGGTGAGCGGTTCGTCGCCCCCTCCGAGGTCGTACGCATCCTCCTCGGGGAGTCGTCGCCCTCGGCGTTCGTCGTGGCGGAGCTGCGGGAGCCGCGGCTCGTCGTCGCCCTCGCCGTCGGCGCCGCGTTCGGGGTGGCGGGCGCGCTGATCCAGACCGTGGCCCGCAATCCGCTGGCCAGCCCCGACATCATCGGCATCAGCCAGGGCGCGGGGGCGGTCACCGTCGCCTCGATGACCTTCGGGCTCACCTCGTACACCGTGCTGCCGTACCTCTCGATCGCCGGCGGCGTGCTCGCCGCGGCGCTCGTGTACGTCTTCGCGTGGCGCGGCGGGCTGCACGCGACGCGGTTCGTCCTCATCGGCATCGGGTTCGCGATCGCCCTGCGGTCGCTCACGACCCTCTTCATGACCAAGGGCGACTTCCTCGTCGCCCAGCAGGCCCAGATCTGGATGACCGGCTCGCTCAACGGGCGCGGCTGGGACGAGTCCGCGCCGATCCGCTGGACGCTGCTGCTCATGCTGCCCGCCGTGCTGTGGGCGGCCCGCGCGCAGCGGACCGTCTCCCTCGACGACGACACGGCGACGGCGCTCGGCGTACGGCTCGGGCGGGTCCGGCTGGGGCTCGTCGTGGTGGGGGTCGTGCTCGCGTCCGTGGCGACGGGCGTCGCGGGCCCGGTCGACTTCGTGGCGCTGCTCGCGCCGCAGATCGCCCGGCGGATGACCCGTACCGCGCAGATCCCGCTGCTCGCCTCGGCGCTGACCGGCGCCGCGGTCGTCGTCCTCGCCGACCTGCTCGGCCGGCGGCTCCTGTCGCCCGTCGAGCTTCCGGTGGGCGTCCTCACGGCGGCCGTCGGCGCCCCGTACCTGATCTGGCTCATCGTCCGGAGCCGTACCGCAGCATCCGCAGGAGGCAAGGCGTGAGCAGGCTGACCGCGCGCGAGCTGACGCTCGCCTACGAGGACCGCACCGTCGTCCACGAGCTCGACCTGGCGATCCCCGACGGCAGGGTGACCGTGATCGTCGGCCCCAACGCCTGCGGCAAGTCGACCACCCTCCGGGCGCTCGGCCGGCTCCTGAAGCCGGCGGGCGGCGCGGTCCTCCTCGACGGGGAGGAGCTGGCGAAGCTGCCGACGAAGCGGATCGCCCGCTCGATCGGGCTGCTTCCGCAGACGCCGGTCGCGCCGGAGGCGATCACCGTCGCCGACCTGGTGTCACGCGGCCGCCAGCCGCACCAGGCCTGGTGGAGGCAGTGGTCGGAGGAGGACGAGCGGGCGGTCGTCGAGGCGATGGACCGCACGGACGTGGCCGCGCTCGCCGACCGTTCGGTGGACGAGCTGTCGGGCGGGCAGCGGCAGCGGGTGTGGATCGCGATGGCCCTCGCCCAGGAGACGGACCTGCTGCTCCTCGACGAGCCCACCACCTATCTGGACATCTCCCACCAGGTGGAGGTCCTCGATCTGGTCCGCCGCCTCAACCGGCTGCGCGGCCGCACCGTCGTCCTCGTCCTGCACGACCTGAACCAGGCGGCCCGGTACGCCGACCACCTGATCGCCATGAAGGCGGGCCGGGTGGTGGCGGAGGGGCCGCCGGGGGAGATCGTGACGGAGGAGCTCGTACGGGACGTCTTCGGGCTCGCGTCGGTCGTGGTCCCGGACCCGGTGACGGGGTCGCCGCTGGTGGTGCCGGGGGCGCCGTGGCACGCGGACGCGGATGCGGATCTGGAGGACGACGCCGAGGTTGCGGCGGGCTGAGCCGAGCCCGCCCGGTCAGTGCCTCCTGGCCCTCCACAGCAGGAACAGGGCCGACGCGACCGCCGCGCCGCGGAGGACCCAGGGCCAGGTCTCCGAGATCGCCGCGCCCATCGCCTCGCCGCCCGCGGCCACCGGCTCGCCCCAGCGGCCCTCCACCCGGCCCCACAGCCAGGCCATGCCGGACGCGGCGGCGAGGCCCGGGATCACCAGGACGGCACCCTTGACCTCGCCGGGGGTCAGCCGGCGCGAGGCGTACGCGATGAGCCAGCCGGCCGCCAGGGCGACGAGGGAGCCGAAGAGCGCGCCGCCGAGCAGGAGGAGCGCGGCGAGCAGGACGAAGGGGCTGGCGAGCCGGAGCCGGGAGGCCGGGGCGGCCCCGGGCTCCGCGTCCACGTCCGGCTCGGCCTCGGGGGCCGTCCGCCCGCGGCGGAGGACCCGGGCGAGACGGCGGCGCTTCCCGGGGGACGGGGCCGGTTCGTCCGCGCCGCCCTCGCCGTCCTCGTTCTCGTACGCGTCCTCGTCCTCGTCGTCCTCCGCGACGGGTTCCTTGAAGAGGTCCGGTCGCTCGACCCCGCCCACGAAGCCGGGGAGGCCGTCGGCGGCGTCGACCTGCCACCAGTCCGTGCCGGAACCGGCGAGGCCCAGGGCGTCGGAAGTGTCGGTGAGCGGGGCGTCCGGGGCCGGAGCCGGCTTCGGCACCGCCACCGGGGCCGCTCCCTCGCGGGAGCGGCGGCTGCCCGGCACCCACCCGAGTCGCCTGCCCTCCCGACCGCCCTCCTCCTTGCCCGTGCGCCCTTCCGCGCGGGGCTTCGGCACGGGCTTGCTCACCGGCTTCCTCGCCGGCTTCTTCGCCGCCGGAGCCGGAGCCCGCGTCGGCGCCGACGGCGACGCCGCGCCCGGGCCCTCCGCCCGTTCCACCACCTCGTCCGGGGTTCCCAGCGCGCCGAGGATGCCCCGTATCGCCGCCGGGCTCTCCTCGCCGTGCGTGGCGCGGCGGCGGTCGATCTCGTCGCGGAGGGTGGACACCAGCCGCATCCGGTCGCTCGCCGGCAGCTGGCGCTGCTGGGCCAGATCGCCGACCCGGCTCAGATAGTCGTAGACCAACTGGTCGCTCTCGATCCCCACGGTGCCCCTCCACGGCCGGTTCGCCCGGTACGGCCCGACGTTAGCGCCTGCGCAGCGGCTAACGTGGTCCGGATGGGGATCGGTGAGCTCGACCGGGAGGCGCACGTGCCCGAGGTAACTGGCGCCGCCACGGCGCCCCGCACACTCGCCGAGGCGCTGCGCGCGCGGGGCGACGAGGGGATCGCCGCGCTGCTGCGGGCCCGGCCCGATCTGTTGAGTCCCGTGCCGAACGATCTGACGCAGCTGGCGACGCGCGCCGGGACGCGGGGTTCGGTGGTGCGGGCCCTGGAGCGGCTCGACCGGTTCGCCCTCCAGACGGCCGAAGCGCTCGCGGTGGCTCAGGACCCGGCACCGTACCCCGTACTCCTGGGGCTGCTCACCGGCGACGAGGGCGATCCGGAGATCGAGGCGGCGCTGCCCGGTGCGGTGGCGCTGCTGCGCGAGCAGGCGCTGGTGTGGGGCGAGGACGACCGGCTGCGGCTGGTGCGGACGGCGCGGGAGCTGCTCGCGCCGTCGGCGCAGCATCCGTCGCCGACGGGTCTCGGGCCGACGGTGGCCGAGGCGACGTCGGGGATGTCGCCGGGCCGGGTGCAGGAGATCATCGCGGCGGCGGGGCTGCCGACGACGCACGATCCGGTGTCGGCGGTGGCGGCGCTGACCGGGCTGTTCACGGACCGGGACCGGATGGGGGCGCTGCTCGACACGGCGTCGCCGGACGCGTTGTCCGTGCTCGACCGGCTGGTGTGGGGTCCGCCGTACGGCGAGGTGACGGCGAAGCCGGCGGCTCCGGTGCAGTGGCTGCGCGACCATGGCCTGCTGCTTCCGGTGTCGGCGCGGACGATGGTGCTGCCGCGTGAGGTGGCGCTGCATCTGCGGGGCGGGCGGGCGCACCGGGCACCGGAGCCGGTGGCGCCGGAGCCGGGGGTGCTGCGGGAGTACCGCCCGCAGGTGGTGGACAGTGCGGCGGCCGGGCAGGCGCAGCTCGCGCTCGCGACGGTCGAGGAGCTGCTGAAGTCCTGGGACCGGGGCGGGCCTCCGGTGCTGCGGGCGGGCGGTCTGTCCGTACGGGATCTCAAGCGGACGGCGGCGGCGCTCGACGTCTCGGAGGAGACGGCGGCGTTCTGGCTGGAGCTCTGTCACGGGGCGGGACTGCTCGCGGCGGACGGTGAGGCGGACGAGCGGTACGCGCCGACGCCCGCGTACGACGACTGGCTCGACCTGCCGCCGGCCGAGCGCTGGGCCCGGCTGGTCACGCCGTGGCTGACGGCGACCCGGACGCCGGGGGTGACCGGCGGTCAGGACACCAAGGGCCGGACGCTGTCGGTGCTCGGCCCGGATCTGGACCGGTCGCCCGCGCCGGAGGTACGGCACCGGGTGCTCGGGCTGCTCGCGACGCTGCCGCCGGGTTCGGCGGCGGAGCCGGAGTCGCTGTTCGCGCGGCTGCGGTGGGAGCGGCCGCTGCGGGGGGCGTCCGCCGCGGAGGAGGGCGGCGACCTGCGGTCGCGGCTGGCCCGCTGGGCGCTGGCGGAGGCGGAGCTCCTGGGGCTCACGGGGCGGGGTGCCCTGTCGGGTCCGGCCCGTGCGCTGCTGAACCTTCCGCTGGCGGAGGCGGCGCCCGCCGGGGCGCTGGGCGGGGGTGTGGAACTGTCGGTGGCGGCGGGTCGGGCGGCGACGCTCCTGGCCCCGCTCCTGCCGGAGGCGGTCGACCACGTCCTCCTGCAGGCGGACCTGACGGCGGTGGCGCCGGGGCCGCTGCGGCGGCCGCTCGCCGACGCGCTCGCCGTGCTCGCGGACGTGGAATCGAAGGGTGGCGCGACGGTCTACCGGTTCACGCCCGGGTCCGTACGGCGCGCGCTCGACTCCGGGCAGACCGCGACCGACCTGCACGAGTTCCTCAAGGCGCACGCGCGGACGCCGGTCCCGCAGCCGCTCGCGTATCTGATCGACGACGTGGCGAGACGCCACGGGCATCTGCGGGTCGGGGCGGCGTCGGCGTACGTGCGCTGCGACGACGACACGGTGCTGGGCGAGATCCTCGCGGACCGCCGCTCGTCGTCCCTCGGCCTGCGGCGGCTCGCGCCGACGGTGCTCGCGGCGCAGACGGACCCGACGTCGCTGCTCGACGGGCTGCGGTCGATGGGGTACGCGCCGGCGGCCGAGTCGACGACGGGCGACGTCCTGATCACCCGGGCGGACGCGTACCGCACGGGCGCGCGTACGGCCCCGGTGCCGGTTCCGGACGGTCCGCCGACCCCTGACACGACGCTGCTCGGCGCGGCGGTCAAGGCGATCCGCGCGGGCGACCGGGCGGCGACGGCGGTCCGCAAGGAACCGACGGCGGCCCCGACCGCGGCGGGCGCCCTGCCGCGCACCTCGGCGGCCGAGACGCTGGCGACGGTCCAGGCGGCGGCGATGACGGGTTCGGCGGTCTGGATCGGCTACGTGAACGCGGAGGGCGGTGCGAGCCAGCGGGTGATCGCCCCGGTGCGGGTGGAGGGCGGCTTCGTGACGGCCTACGACCACACGGCCGACGAGGTCCGCACCTACCCTCTGCACCGGATCACGGGCGTGGCGGAACTGGCGGACGACCAGGTGTGACGGGGCGCGGCCGGGCGGCCGCGCCGCGGGCCTTCGCAGCATTCACCCCGGTCAGGCACACTGGAGGATTGGCCGTTACGGGAACGGCAGGGTGTCGGAAGGACCTGATCACGTGAATGGACCGCTCATCGTCCAGAGTGACAAGACGCTGCTTCTGGAGGTCGATCACGAGCTCGCCGATGCCTGTCGGCGGGCCATCGCGCCGTTCGCCGAGCTGGAGCGGGCTCCCGAGCACATTCACACGTACCGGCTGACGCCCCTCGGGCTGTGGAACGCGCGGGCCGCCGGCCACGACGCCGAGCAGGTCGTCGACGCGCTCGTCGAGTACTCGCGCTATCCCGTCCCGCACGCGCTGCTCGTCGACATCGCCGAGACGATGGCCCGCTACGGGCGCCTCACGCTGTCCAAGCACCCGACGCACGGACTGGTGCTGACCAGCACCGACCGGCCCGTGCTCGAGGAGATCCTGCGGTCGCGGAAGGTGCAGCCGCTCGTCGGGGAGCGGATCGACCCCGACACCGTCGTCGTGCACCCCTCCGAGCGCGGGCAGATCAAGCAGACGCTGCTGAAGCTGGGCTGGCCCGCCGAGGACCTCGCCGGGTACGTCGACGGCGAGGCCCACCGGATCGACCTCGCCGAGGACGGCTGGGCCCTGCGGCCGTACCAGAAGCAGGCCGTCGAGGGCTTCTGGCACGGCGGCTCCGGGGTCGTCGTCCTGCCCTGCGGCGCCGGGAAGACGCTGGTCGGGGCGGGTGCCATGGCGCAGGCCAAGGCGACCACGCTCATTCTCGTCACCAACACCGTCTCCGCCCGCCAGTGGAAGCACGAGCTGGTCAAGCGGACCTCGCTCACCGAGGACGAGATCGGCGAGTACAGCGGTACGAAGAAGGAGATCCGGCCGGTCACCATCGCCACGTACCAGGTGCTCACGACCAAGCGGAAGGGGATCTATCCCCACCTGGAGCTGTTCGACTCCCGCGACTGGGGGCTGATCGTCTACGACGAGGTGCACCTGCTTCCCGCGCCCGTCTTCAAGTTCACCGCCGATCTCCAGGCCCGCCGACGCCTCGGACTCACCGCCACCCTGGTCCGCGAGGACGGCCGCGAGTCCGACGTCTTCTCGCTCATCGGGCCCAAGCGGTTCGACGCGCCGTGGAAGGAGATCGAGGCACAGGGCTACATCGCGCCCGCCGACTGCGTCGAGGTCCGGGTGAACCTGACCGACTCCGAGCGGCTCGCCTACGCCACCGCCGAGGCCGAGGAGAAGTACCGCTTCTGTGCCACGACCGCGACGAAGCGGAAGGTGACCGAGGCCCTCGTGAAGAAGTTCGAGGGGCAGCAGATCCTCGTCATCGGGCAGTACATCGACCAGCTCGACGAGCTCGGCGAGCACCTGGACGCGCCCGTCATCAAGGGCGAGACGCCGAACGCGCAGCGCGAGAAGCTCTTCGACGCCTTCCGGACCGGCGAGATCAGCGTGCTCGTCGTGTCGAAGGTCGCGAACTTCTCCATCGACCTGCCCGAGGCGACCGTCGCCATCCAGGTGTCCGGCACCTTCGGCTCCCGCCAGGAGGAGGCACAGCGCCTCGGCCGGGTGCTCCGGCCGAAGTCCGACGGCCACCAGGCGCACTTCTACTCGGTGGTCGCCCGCGACACCATCGACCAGGACTTCGCCGCCCACCGGCAGCGGTTCCTCGCCGAGCAGGGGTACGCGTACCGGATCGTCGACGCCGACGAGCTGCTCGCGCCGTAGGGGCGGGCGGTGGGCCGCTGCGCTCAGTCCATCAGCGCGAGGAGCGGGCCGGCGGCCCCCAGGCAGTACTGGGCGGTGACGAGCGCGCGGCGTGGCACGGCGAGGGCCGCCACGCCCGCGACGGCTCCGAGGGCCAGGGACCAGAACCCCGCGGCGACGAGGACGCCGCCGGAGCCGTCGCCCTCGACGGCGTCACGGAGGGTGATCATCGCGGTGAACACCAGGCAGGCGAGGAGGAAGAGCAGTCCGCAGGCGGCTGCGAGGCGCAGGCCGAAGGTGTAGGGGGCGGTCGTGTCCGGACCCGGACCCGGGCCCGTGTCCGGGTCCGTGTCCGTGTCCGTGGAGGGCGGCGTCGTCATGAGGCGATCACATCAGCGGGCGGTCCCGTGGCGGCAGACGTTCTCGTACTCAGTCGGGGCCGGGGGCGTACTCAGGGCGCGGGTTCCTGACGCCTGCCCCGGGCGGGCCGTAGTCGCCCAGGAGGACGACGCCGGCCGCGGCGCCGCCGAAGGCGCGTATCGCGCGCAGGGCCGTGTCGAGGGGGCGGACCCGGGGGCGGGTCACGGTGGTCACGAGGGTGAAGGTCGTCGCGGTCATGTCTCCATGATGGAATCCGGACATTCATGACACATCGGCCTGGGGGGTGAACCGGGCCGGTGACGGTCTCCGACGTGAGGCGGACCCCGTCCCCTACGGGGTGGAGAAGGGTGAAAACCGTTCGCCCCCGGCCCCGCACAGGAGTTACACTCGCCAGCTTCCCCGCCTCCCTCCGTGGAGAGCAGCCGCCCGGTCGGTAACCGGCGGCCACTCGACGTGTCCGTGTACTTCTCCCCGGAGGCTCCGCCGTGTCCGTGTCCGTGCCCGTTTCCGACGATCCCCTCGCGCGCGAGCGGGCCCATCTGACCTCCTCCCGCGCCGCCCTGCGCGCGATGCGCGAGGACGTGGAGGCGCTCGACATCAAGGACGTCACCGCGAACTGGGTGAACTCGCTGGTGCTCGGGCGGCAGATCGAGGACCGGATCAAGGCGCTCGCGGACCTGTCCCACACCCCGCTGTTCTTCGGGCGGCTGGACTACCTGCACACCACGCAGGAGGGGCAGCGCTTCTACATCGGGCGGCGGCACGTGCACGACGCCGACGGCGACCCGATGGTGATCGACTGGCGTGCGCCGGTCTCGCAGCCGTACTACCAGGCGTCGAAGAAGGACCCGCAGGACGTCGGGCTGCGCCGGCGCTTCGGGTACACGGGCGGCGAGCTCACCGCGTACGAGGACGAGCACCTCTCCGACCCCGAGGAGCTCGAACGGACCAGCCGGCTGCTCCAGGCCGAGATCGAGCGGCCCCGCGTCGGCCCCATGCGGGACATCGTCGCCACCATCCAGCCCGAGCAGGACGGGATCGTCCGTTCCGACCTCTCCGGGACCGTGTGCGTGCAGGGAGGGCCCGGGACCGGTAAGACCGCCGTCGGTCTGCACCGTGTCGCCTATCTGCTGTACGCGCACCGGGAGCGGCTGGCCCGGACCGGGACGCTGGTCATCGGGCCCAACCGGTCCTTCCTCCACTACATCGAGCAGGTCCTGCCCGCACTGGGCGAGTTGGAGGTCAAGCAGGCCACCGTCGACGATCTCGTCGGCGGGCAGGTCGAGGTGCGGGGCACGGACGAGGCCGCCACCGCCGTCGTCAAGGGCGACGCCCGGATGGCGGAGCTGCTGCGGCGCGCGGTGCGTTCGCACGTGGCGCTGCCCAAGGAGTCCCTCATGGTGGTGCGCGGCTCGCGCCGCTGGCGGGTGCCCGCGTACGAACTGGAGGAGATCGTCCGGGAGTTGCAGGACCGCGACATCCGGTACGGGGCCGCCCGCGAGGCGCTGCCGCAGCGGATCGCGCACTCGGTCCTGGTGCGGATGGAGGAGGCAGGCGAGGCGCCCGACGACCGGGTGCAGAACGCCGTCGCGCGCAACACGGCCGTGAAGGCGGTCGTGAAGGAGTGCTGGCCGCTGGTGGAGCCCGCGAAGCTGGTGCTCCGGCTGCTCGGCGACGCGGAGTTCCTGGCGGAGCACGCGGAGGGGCTGTTCACCGAGGACGAGCAGAAGCTGCTGCTCTGGGCGAAGCCCGCCCGGAGCGTGAAGACGGCGAAGTGGTCGGCGGCGGACGCGGTCCTCGTCGACGAGGCGCGGGACCTGGTGGAGCGGACGCACTCGCTCGGCCACGTCGTCCTCGACGAGGCGCAGGACCTGTCCCCGATGCAGTACCGGGCGGTGGGCCGGCGCTGCACGACCGGCTCGGCGACCATCCTCGGCGACCTCGCGCAGGGCACCACGCCGTGGGCGACGGCGAGCTGGGCGGAGGCGCTCGGGCACCTGGGGAAGCCGGAGGCGGTGGTGGAGGAGCTGACCGCCGGTTTCCGCGTGCCGCGTGAGGTCATCGCGTACGCCTCGCGGCTCCTTCCGCACATGTCGCCGGGGCTCGCGCCCGTGGAGTCGGTGCGGGAGAACCCGGGTTCGCTGGACGTACGGCACACGGACGCGCTCGACCGGGACGTCGTCGCGGCCTGCGTCGAGGCGCTGGGCCACGACGGCTCCATCGGGCTGATCGCCGCCGACGCGCGGATCGCCCCGCTCGCGGAGGCGCTGACGGCCGCCGGGCTCGCTTACCTCGCCCCCGGCGAGGAGACCACGGCCGAGTCCCGGCTGACGCTGGTCCCGGCCTCGCTCGCGAAGGGCCTGGAGTACGACTACGTGGTCCTGGACGAGCCCGCGGCCGTCGTCGACGGCGAACCGGACGAGCGGACCGGTCTGCGCCGGCTGTACGTGGCGCTGACCCGCGCCGTGTCCGGGCTGACGGTCCTTCACTCCGCGCCGGTTCCGCCCCAGTTGGAGCAGGCGTGAGCCGACCCGGCGCGCCGCATCACATCGAGGTGTGGGTGGGGGACCTGGCGGTGGCCGAGGCCGGCTTCGGCTGGCTCCTCGGCGCCCTCGGGTACGAGCCCTTCCAGCGCTGGGAGGGCGGTCGCAGCTGGGCGCTCGGCTCCTTCTACCTCGTCCTCGAGGAGTCCCCGGCCCGCACGTCGGACCGGCACGACCGGCTGCGGCCCGGCCTGAACCATCTCGCCTTCCACGCCGGCGACCGGGCCGCCGTCGACGCGCTCGTCGCCGCGGCGCCGTCGCACGGCTGGCGGCTGCTGTTCGCGGACCGTCATCCGTACGCGGGAGGCGAGGGCGTCTACGCGGCCTACCTGGAGAACGCCGACGGGTTCGAGGTGGAACTCGTCGCCGCGCCGGAGGGCGACGCGGGACGATCGGCCGACGGCCGATGAGTTTCTTCGGGCGCGCCGGTCTATAGGTTGTACTCGCTGCTGAGCGCCAGGGCTGAGCAGTCGTCATGAATCTTGCGGGAGAACCCAGATGCGCACTCTGATCAGCTCCGTCTTCGTCTCGCTCGACGGTGTCGTGGAGGCCCCCGGCGGCGAGCCCGGCTACCGGAACTCGGGCTGGACCTTCAAGGACGTGGAGTTCGTTCCGGAGGCGTACGCGCTCAAGGCCCAGGAGCAGGAGGAGGCCGGCGCGATGCTGCTCGGCCGGGCCAGCTACGAGGCGTTCAGCGCCGTGTGGCCCGACATGCAGGACTTCGCCCGCTACAAGACGCTGCCGAAGTACGTCGTGTCCACGACCCTCACCGAGGACGACCTGGTCGACAACTGGGGCGAGACCACGATCCTGCGCTCGCTCGACGAGGTCGCCGCGCTGAAGGAGTCCGAGGGCGGCCCGATCATCATGCACGGCAGCGCCACGCTGGGGCGTGCGCTGTCGGACGCCGGCCTGATCGACCGGTACCACCTGCTCGTCTTCCCGCTGCTGCTCGGCGCGGGCAAGCGGCTCTTCAGCCAGACGGACAAGGACGCGCAGAAGCTGAAGCTCGTCGAGCACGAGGCGTACTCCAACGGCATCCAGAAGAACGTCTTCGACGTCGTCCGCTAGGCGTCCGCTAGGGGGTGACCGGCGCCGCGTACTCCGCGAGTGCCTCGGTGCGGGTGCGGCGGGCGACCGCCGCGAGCACCGGGTTCGTCTCCCGGTAGTAGTGCTCGGTCACCAGGCCCCAGGCCAGGGCCCAGCCGCGCCCCCGCGCCCAGGTCGCGTCGTCGACGCGGGCCGCCTCGCGGAAGAGCGGGCGGGTGTCGGCGGTGAACAGGGTCCAGGCGGGCATCGTGTCGCAGGCCGGGTCGCCCGTGCCGACGCCGCCGAAGTCGATGACGGCGCTGAGGCGTCCCTCGCGGCCGAGCAGGTTGCCCGGCAGCAGGTCGCCGTGGACCCAGACGGGCGGGCCGTCCCACTGCGGGAGCCGCAGGACGGCCTCCCAGGAGGCCGTGGCGAGGTCCGCGTCGATCAGGCCCTCGGCACCGAAGTCGCGGATCACGCGCGGCAGGTGGCCTTCCTCCCAGCTGGTGACGTGGCCGCCCCGGAAGGACGTGGGCCCGTCGCTCGCGTCGACCGCGCGCAGGGCGGCGCCGAAGCGGCCCAGTGCGACCGCCGCGTGGGCGAGGTCGGTGAGCGGGACGTCGTAGGTGTCGTCGCCGTCGAGCCAGCGGTAGACCGACCAGGGCCACGGGAACTCGGCGCTCGCCCCGGCCCGCCCCACCGGGACCGGGACGTCCAGGGGCAGGTGCGGGGCGAGCAGGGGCAGCCAGCGCTGTTCCTTCTCGACGTGGCGCGCGGCGTACGGGACACGGGGCAGCCGTACGACGAGGTCGTCCCCGAGCCGGAACATGACGTTGTCCGTGCCGGCCGAGGCGACCCGCCGTACCGGAAGGCCCGCCCACTCGGGGAACCTCCCGGCGACGAGCCGCGCGACGAGCCCGGTGTCGACGGCGGGCGGGTCGTCGGGGTGCGTGGGGGTGGTGGCTGCCATGCGGGGAGGCTAACGAGCGTGCGCAGCCTCGGGCCAGGCAATTTCGCGCCCTGCCCCGAGTCCCGCCCCACGCCCTGCCCGAGTCCCGCCCCGAGCCCCACCCCGAGTCCCGCCCCGGTCCCGCTTCCGGATCCCGGGCGGCCGCCCCCGAGTCCCGCTTCCGGATCCCGGGTGGCCGTACCCGCCGCCGGAACCCCTACGCGTCCAGCGCCTCGCGCCACGTCCGTACCGCGTCCGCCGAGACCGGGGCGGCCCAGCCCCGGGGGCGGGCCGCGCCGCCGATGTGGAAGGCGTCGAGGCCCGCCGCGCGCAGTTCGGGGAGGTGGTCGAGGCGGAGGCCGCCGCCGACGAGGATCTGGGCCTCGTAGCCGGGCTCGCCCGCACGGGCGGCCTCGGCCTTGAGGGTGGCCAGGCCGTCGTCGACTCCGGTGGCGGCGCCTGCCGTCAGATAGGTGTCGAGGCCGGGCAGGTCGGCGAGCCGCTTGCGCAGTCCGTCGCGGTCGGCGGTGCGGTCGATCGCCCGGTGGAAGGTCCAGCGGCAGCCGTCGAGGACGGCGATGAGGTGCTCGACGGCCACGAGGTCGGGCTCGCCGTCGGGGGTGAGGAAGCCGAGGACGAACTCGTCGGCGCCCGCCTCGCGCAGGTCCAGGGCCCGGGCGACCAGGGCGTCGACGCCCTCGGGGCCGCCGGCCGCGAAGCCGTCGGTGAGGCGGAGCATCACGCGCAGCGGGATGTCGACGGCGGCGCGGACGGCGGCGAAGCCGGCCCGGGACGGGGTGAGTCCGTCCGCCGCCATGTCGGTGACGAGTTCGAGCCTGTCGGCTCCACCGGTCTGGGCAGCGACCGCGTCTTCCTCGTCGAGGGCGATCACCTCAAGGACTGCACGGTTGCTCATCGAGCCCATTCCTCCATGAATGCGTCTCTACAGGTCTAGTCCAATGACCAGCCTAGCCGTGCGCGTGGTCTCCCGCATCGTGCGTGGCCCCACCGGTCGCGGGCGCGGGCGCCTTGCCGCCCGGCTCGGACCCGGCCCCGGTCGCGCCCGCCGTCACCGTGAAGGCCGCCGTCCGCACCTTGCCCTCGTGCTGGAAGTCGAGGAAGAGGCGGTACGTGCCCGCGCTGGGCGCCGTGGCCGTGAAGGAGACGTCGGGACCCGGGCCGCCCTCGTTCGGGTGCACGTGGAGGTAGGCGAGGTCGCCGTCGCGCAGGGCGACGAGGTGTCCGTACGCCCCGAGGTACGGCTCCAGGTCGGTGACCGGCCTCCCGGCCCTGGTGACGGTGAGCCGGAGCTCGCCGGCCTTGCCGGGGTTCAGGGTGCCGCCGAGGCGGACCTGGTAGCCGTCGACGGTGGAGGTCGGGGCGACGGCGGGCAGCGGCTTCGGCGTGTACGCCCCCGGTACGGAGAGGTCGACGCCGAGCGTGATGCCCCGGGCGCCGGGCGCGGCGGGCTTGAAGTCGGCGAAGGCCTTGTAGCCGCCGGCCCGGGGCAGGTCGGCGAGCACCGACCAGGTGCCGTCGGCCGCCTTCACGGGGTGCAGGTGACGGAAGGTGTTGAGGTCGCGCGAGGCGACGATGAAGTGCAGCTCCTTGCCGTGCTCGGTGGTGAACGCGGTGACCTTCCGGCCGGCCGCGTCCTTGACGGAGAACTTCAGGGTGCTCCTGCCCGCGGCGGGGACGGGGGTCTCCATGGCCAGGGTGTAGCCGCCCTCGGAGACCTGGAGGCCGCCGGGGGCGTCCGCGGCGGCGGGGGCGTCCGCGGGGGCGGTCCCCTCGTGCCCGGCGTGACCGTCCGCCGCCGCGCTCTTCGACGGGGCGGGCGCGGCCGCGTGCTCCCCGTGCCCCGCCTTCTCCGGCTCCTCGACGGGGCCGACGCCCGTGCCCACCCCGTACGCGGCGCCGAAGGTCGCGGCGAGTGCGGCGGCATAGGCAGTGATCTTCACTCCGGTGTTCATGGCTGCTCTCCCGTACGTGGGTGGTGGCGGCGTCGGTAGCCGTTCGATGCACTTCACCATACCCCTGGGGGGTATCAAGTCAAGCCGGGGAACTGCTTGCGCCGAATACGGGAGGGGGGTATACATGGAATCGAAGCCGATACCCCCCGAGGGTATCCCGCCCCACCGGAACCGACCGAGGAGAAGCCATGGGCTCCTGCTGCACCCCCGACAACAGCTGCTCGACCACCACGGAGGCCACCGCCGTCGCGGTCGCCGACAGCACCACCACGGTCTACGCCGTCTCCGGCATGACCTGCGGCCACTGCAGGACCGCGATCACCAAGTCCGTCAGCGCGCTCGACGGCGTCATCTCCGTCGACGTCGACGTGGCCGGCGGCCTCGTCACCGTCACCACCGGCGGCGAGCCCGACGACGCCGCGATCACCGCGGCGGTCGACGACGCGGGCTACGAGCTCACCGGCCGCGCCTGACCGACAGCCCCCTCGGCCGCCGCACTCGAGACCCGCCGCCCGCGTGCCGGCGCCTCCGCCCCGGGGCCGGCGAGTGAGCCGAAGGGGCGCGCCGGGGGAACGGACCCGAGCGCGCGGAGCCTCCCGAGGAACGAGGGAGGCGAGCACGGTCGGGTCCGTGAGCCCGGCTCCAGCGCCCCGGAGGCGAACCGAGCCCCAAAAAAAGAGGAGCAGGAACAGTCATGACAACGACGACACCGGGCAGCGCCCAGGTCGAGCTCGCCATCGGCGGCATGACCTGCGCCTCGTGTGCGGCCCGCATCGAGAAGAAGCTGAACCGGATGGACGGGGTCGAGGCCACCGTCAACTACGCCACCGAGAAGGCGAAGGTCACCTTCGACGCCGACATCGACGTCGCCGACCTCATCGCCACCGTCGAGGCCACCGGCTACACCGCGGCCGAGCCCGCGCCCCCGCGGTCCGAGGCCCCCGGCGCTCCCGACGGCCCCTCCGACGAGGAGAAGGCCGACGAGGAGCTGCGGCCCCTCAAGCAGCGGCTGATCACCGCCGTCGCCCTCGCCGTGCCCGTCATCGCCATGGCGATGGTCCCCGCGCTCCAGATCGAGTACTGGCAGTGGCTGAGCCTGACGCTCGCCGCACCGGTCGTCGTCTACGCCGCCTGGCCGTTCCACCGCGCCGCCTGGACGAACGCCAGGCACGGCGCCGCCACCATGGACACGCTGATCTCGGTCGGCACGATCGCCGCCTTCCTGTGGTCCCTGTGGGCGCTGTTCTTCGGGACCGCCGGCACGCCGGGGATGACCCACCCGTTCGAGTTCACGATCGCCCGCACCGACGGCGCCGGGAACATCTACCTGGAGGCCGCCGCCGGCGTCACCGCCTTCATCCTCGCCGGCCGGTACTTCGAGGCCCGCTCGAAGCGCAAGGCGGGCGCCGCGCTCAAGGCGCTGATGCAGCTGGGCGCGAAGGAGGTCACGGTCCTGCGCGGGGGCCGCGAGGTCACCGTGCCCACCGCCGAACTCCAGGTCGGCGACCGCTTCCTGGTCCGCCCCGGCGAGAAGATCGCCACCGACGGCACCGTCGTCGAGGGCTCGTCCGCCGTCGACGCCTCGATGCTGACCGGAGAGTCCGTCCCGGTCGAGGTCTCCGTCGGCGACTCCGTCACCGGCGCCACCCTGAACGCCGGCGGCCGCCTCGTCGTCGAGGCCACCCGCGTCGGCGCCGACACCCAGCTCGCCCGGATGGCCAAGCTCGTCGAGGACGCGCAGAACGGCAAGGCCGCCGCCCAGCGCCTCGCCGACCGGATCTCGGCCGTCTTCGTCCCGATCGTCATCGCGCTCGCCCTCGGCACCCTCGGCTTCTGGCTGGGCACGGGACAGGGACTGACCGCGGCCTTCACCGCCGCCGTCGCCGTCCTGATCATCGCCTGCCCCTGCGCCCTCGGCCTGGCCACCCCGACCGCCCTCATGGTCGGCACCGGCCGCGGCGCGCAGCTCGGCATCCTCATCAAGGGCCCCGAGGTCCTGGAGACCACCCGCAAGGTCGACACGATCGTCCTCGACAAGACCGGCACCGTCACCACCGGCCGGATGACCCTCATCAGGGTCCACACCGCCGAGGGCGTCGACGAGAAGGACGTCCTGCGGCTCGCGGGCGCCCTGGAGCACTCCTCCGAGCACCCGATCGCCCAGGCCGTCGCCACCGGCGCCGCCGCCAAGGTGGGCACCCTGCCCACCCCCGAGGACTTCGCCAACATCCCGGGACTCGGCGTCCAGGGCGTCGTGGACGGGCACGCCGTCCTCGTCGGCCGCGAGAAGCTCCTCGACGAATGGGCCATGGCGCTGCCCGCGGACCTCAAGTCCGCGAAGGACACCGCCGAGAAGGCCGGCAAGACCGCGATCGCGGTGGCCTGGGACGGCGAGGCCCGCGCGGTCCTCGAGGTCGCCGACGCGGTGAAGGAGACCAGCGCCGAGGCCATCAGGCGGCTCCGTGGACTCGGGCTCACCCCGATCCTGCTCACCGGTGACAACAAGGCGGTCGCCGAGGCCGTCGCCGCCGAGGTCGGCATCGACGAGGTCATCGCCGAGGTCATGCCGCAGGACAAGGTCGACGTCGTCAAGAAGCTCCAGGCGGAGGGCCGTTCGGTCGCCATGGTCGGCGACGGCGTCAACGACGCGGCCGCGCTCGCCCAGGCCGACCTCGGCCTGGCGATGGGAACGGGCACGGACGCCGCCATCGAGGCCGGCGACCTGACCCTCGTACGGGGGGATCTGCGGGCCGCGGCCGACGCGATCCGGCTCTCCCGCAAGACGCTCGGCACGATCCGCTCGAACCTCTTCTGGGCCTTCGCCTACAACGTGGCGGCCCTGCCGCTCGCCGCCGCCGGACTGCTCAACCCGATGATCGCGGGCGCGGCCATGGCCTTCTCCTCGGTCTTCGTGGTCGGCAACAGCCTGCGCCTGCGGGGCTTCCAGGCCGCCGACAAGTGATCTGACGCCGACTAGCGATGTGACGGGGAGACTGCCGTGGCCGGGTACGGACAGCACAAGGAAGACATCATCAGACGCCTGCGCCGGATCGAGGGACAGGTCAGGGGGGTGCAGCGGATGGTCGACGAGGACGTCTACTGCATCGACGTCCTCACCCAGGTCTCCGCGATCAACGCGGCCCTCCAGTCCTGCGCGGTGGCCCTGCTCGACGAGCACCTGAGCTGCTGCGTCACGGAGGCCATCGCACAGGGCGGGGACCAGGCGAAGGTGAAGGTGGGCGAGGCGTCGAAGGCGATCGCCCGGCTGATCCGGACGTGACCTGACGGACTGGGCAGGCGGTGTCAACCGCCCTTGCGTGAGGGACAGTCGGCGGACAGCGTGAGACTCAGCCGGAGACAGAGGCCGAGCAGCTGCCGGAGGAGCACCAGCTCCACCGTTCCGGGGGGACCGGAGCCGCAGACCGTCACGCAGGGGCGGTTCCGCGTAGGGATCTTCAGGAGGGTCGACATCCTGCCAGCGTACCCCTGGGGGGTATACCTGAGCGAGGGGACCGGCCCGTACGATGAGCCGCCCGTAGGGGGAGGGGATGCACGTGCGCCGGCTGGGAGAGCTGGAGGCCGAGATCATGGACCGACTGTGGGCCTGGCAGCGGCCCGCCACGGTCCGCGAGATCGTCGACGACATCAACCGCGGCCGGCGGGTCGCCTACACGACCGTCATGACCGTCGCGGACATCCTGCACCGCAAGGGCTGGCTCCGCCGCGAGAAGGCCGGCCGGGCCTGGCTGTACGAGCCCGTCCGCAGCCGCGAGGAGTACACCGCGGGCCTGATGCGGGACGCCCTCGGTGACAGCCAGGACCGCCCCGCCGCCCTCCTCCGGTTCGTCGAGGTCATCTCGGACGAGGACATGGACGCCCTCGACGCGGCCCTCCGCGCCGCCCGCGGGGACCACGACCCGCACCTCGGCGGCGGGAGCGGCGCGTGAACGTGAACCATCACGTCCTCGTCCCGCTCGGCCTCGTCGTCCTCACCGGTTTCCTCGTCCCCTGGCTGCTCGTCCGGGCGCGCTGGGCCCAGCAGGCGCCCCGGCTCGCGCTCGGCGTGTGGGCCGCGTGCGGCGCCGCCTTCGCCGCCGCGACCGCCCTGCTGCCGGCCCAGCTGGTCCTGTCGAGCGCCAGCAGCCACCGCCTCGCGGACATGATGTTCGCGTTCGAACCGCCGACGGTCGAGCAGCTCCTGGGCCTCGACGGGCGTCAGCGGTTCGCCTTCGCGCTCTCCCTCGCGGTGCTCTCGATGCCCGCCGCCGCGTTCGTCCGCCGGCTGGTCAGGGCCCGCCGGGTGCGGGTGCGGCACGCGGGGGTGCTGCGGCTCGTCGGACGGTACGACCCCGCGCTGCGGGCCACCGTCCTCGACGACGAACGCCCCGCCGTGTACTGCCTGCCGGGCCGCTCGCGCCGGGTCGTCGTCTCCTCCGGCGCGGTGGAAGCCCTCACCCCCGCGCAGCTCGCGGCGGCGCTCGCGCACGAGCGGGCCCACATCGCCGGGCGGCACCATCTCCTCGTCGCCGCCGCGGAGGCCTTCGCCGCCGTGTTCTCGCGCCTTCCGCTCGCCAGGCACGGGGAGGGCTCCGTACCGCTGCTGCTCGAAATGGCCGCGGACGACCGGGCGTTGCGCCGGTGCACGCGGGACGCGCTGGCCACGGCCCTGTACGCACTCGCGTCGGGGCGGGCGCCGCGGTCCGCGTTCGCGGCGGGCGGCCCTTCGGCGGCGCTGCGGATGCGGCGCATCCTCACCCCGCACAGCGCCGGACATCCCGTCCTGCGCGGCCTGATGACCATCGCGGCCGCGGGTCTCGCGATGACGCCCTTGATCGTCGCCTGCTGTTCCTTCCCCGGTTAATCGACTCGCTTCCGTACGTCCGATCAGTACGCCCGACCTGCCGAACCGCGCTATTTACTAAGCGAATTCGTAGATTTCGCATCGGTCACGAACAACTGAATTCCCCGCTATTGTGGGTATGTTGGGGCTCGGGCTCGGCACGTCGAAGGGTACAAAACCGATGCAGCTGGCTGGCGTTCGGACGGCCGCGGCCGGCGATGCGACGACGATATCCAGGCTGCTCGCCGACGTCATTCGGAGCAGCTACGCGGGAATCCTGGACGAAATCCCGATGCGGCGACTGATCTCCGCACAATGCGCACTCCCCCGCATACGCGCGGAAATTGAAATTCCCGGGGGCGCGCCCGGCTGGCTCGGCTGGCTGGTCGCGACCGATACGGAGGGCGCGGTCGTCGGTGTCGCCGCGGGCGGCGTCCCGGTGCCGGGCGAGGGCGAGGTGTACGCCCTCGCGGTGGCGTCCGGCTCCCGCCGCCGGGGTGTGGGTACGGCCCTGCTGGCGGCGGCCACGGACCGGATGCGGAACTTCGGGGCACGGGACCAGCGGGTGGAACTCCCCGCGGAGGCGGACCCGGCGCTGCCCTTCTACACCCACGTGGGCTTCGCCGCCCTCTCCGCGCGGCGGTGGAGCAGAACGCTGTAGCGACGGCCGCACTCCCGGGCGTGGCAGATCCACGCCATCGCGTGTTCACGCAGCCCGATCCGGTGGATCGGGGTTCCTCCCCCAGGTCAGGATGGGTCCAGCGACGCGGGCCCCGGCGGCACGGGTACCTCGTCCGGACGGCATGGACCGAGCGAGCCCCTGGAGGAGCGATGCACACACCGAGCGGCACTTCCCTGCCCGTCGTGCCCGCAGCGTTCGCTCCGGTCCTGCCGTCCCGATACGGCCGGGAGCCGGAACCCGCCCCCGGCGCCGGGGTCCGGGTCACCTCGGACACCCTGCCCGGACTCGAATCCGTCTCCCCCGCCGACGAGAACTCCGTCTGGCTGCACGACGCCCTGCTCGGCCCGCACAGCGCGGACATCATCCGGTACCTCAGCCTCGCCCGCTCCACCGGCGGACCCGTTCTGGACCTCGGCTCCGGCGCCGGGCGGCTCGCCGTCCCGTTCGCCCGGCACGGCTTCGCCGTGGAAGCCGTGGACCGGGACGCCTCGGCCCTCGAGCGCCTCGACGGCTGGGCCCGCCGGATCGGTCCGCAGGTGGCCGGGCTCGTCGCCACCCACCGGACGGACCTCGCGGAGCTGCGGCTCGACGGCAGCTACCGGCTCGCGCTGCTCGCGGGCGCCATGGTCACCGCCGTGCCCCCGGCACGGCGGCCCGCGCTGCTGCGGGAGGTGGCGTCCCATCTGCAGACGGGCGGGGCGCTCGCCCTCGACTACACGGCGCACCAGCTGCCGGGGCTCATCGCGGAACCGCGGCGGACCTGGGCGTTCCAGGTGCCCCGCTTCGACGGCATCGACGAGTGGGTGGTGGCCCGGCAGGTCTTCGACCTGCCGTCGATGAGCGAGCGGATCACGTACTACGCGGCGAGGACCGGGAAGCTGTCCACCGAGCGGGTCGTGCTGACCACCGACAAGTGGATCGTCGACCCCGAGCGGCTCGCGGCGGAACTGCACTCGGCGGGCCTGCACATCGAGGGCCGCCGGCGGCACCGGATCGACGAGCGGACCGAGTCCGTCCTGCTGGTGTGCCGGACGGACGACTGAACGGACCGGCGGACGGACGAAGAGCCCTGACTGGGTTGACGAGCAAGAGGTACGATGCCCACAAAAGTTTGAGCCGACCAGATGGCGGGCGGGCGGGCGGAGAAGATGGCAGTCGTGGAAGAGCTGACGGGCCGCGAGGCGGTGATCCAGCGCCTGCGCGACGTCGGGCTGCGGGTCACGGGCCCGCGCCTGGAGGTGCTCACGGTGCTCGCCGCCGGCGGCCATCTCGACGTCGAGGCGATCACCGGCGCCGCCCGCGAGCGGCTCGGCACGCTGACCAGCCAGGCCGTGTACGAGATGCTGCGGCACTTCCAGGAGACGGGCCTGGTCAGCAAGTTCGACCGGCCCGGCCTTCCGGCGGTCTTCGAGATCTCGGGTCCCGCGCACCAGCACGCGCTGTGCACGGTGTGCGGCCGCGTGGAGAACGTCGCGGCGGCCGCGCCCGCGGCGCCCGAGGGCTCTCTTCCGGAGTGGCGCGTGGACGACGCGGAGGTCGTCTTCAAGGGTCTGTGCCCCGACTGCCGGGCGGGCGACCCCGCCGCCTGAGCCGCAGCCGGGCGCACGGCGACGGCAGGTCGGCGGACTCGCGTCGGCGGTCAACTCCGTGCGTGTCGTTCGATTTTGTGGCAGGGTCTAGCGGGGCGATTCAACAGGATCCGCGTGGATCCGAGGGGAGTCTGCTGCGCCGTGTCCAGAAACGCCGCCGTGTCCCGCGCGGGCAGCGAGCAGGCTCTCGCCGTCTACCAGGAGCTCCGCACCCGCCCCGGTACCACCTTCGACCAGGTCGCGGACGGCCTCCAGCTCTCCGCCGAGGAGCGGGAGCGATGTCGCGAGGAACTCGCCTCCTTAGGGCTCACCGCCTCGGACCGTTCCGGCGACCGGACCGTCGTCGACCCCGACGTCGCCCTGCTGCGGCTGCTCCGCCGGGAGCGTGACCGGCTCCAGGAGCGCCTCGCCGCGACCAGCCGCGCGCACACCGCCCTCGAATCCCTCGCCGGACCGTTCCTGCGCGCCGGGGCCACGCCCCGCTCCGAGGTCGAGGTCGAGATCGTCACCGACCCGCAGCGGGTGCTGCGCGAGCTGACCGAGCTCACCGAGTCCGTCCGTACCGCCGTCCACGTCATGCACACCGGGTCCGTACGCCGCGAGGACATGGCCGCCGAGCTGGACCGGGACCGCTGCCGGGCCGCCCGCGGGGTGCGGGTCCGCGCCATGTACAGCCGGCGGGTCGGCACCGTGCCCGAGATGACCCAGCACCTGGCCGACCGGGCCGCGCTCGGCGTCGAACTGCGGCTCTCCCCCGTCGTCCCGATGAACATGGTCCTCGCCGACGAGAACTTCGCCCTGCTGCCGACGGACCCGCACGACCCGGACTCGCCCACCATCCTGGCCCGCGGCCCCGGCCTCGTCCGCTCCTACCTCGCCCTGTACGAGTACTGCTGGCAGGCGGCCTCCCGGTACGGCGAGGAGCCCGGCGGGAGCGGCGGTGACGGCGACGGACTGTCCGACCAGCAGCGGGCCGCGCTGCACATGCTGGCCTCGGGCATCAAGGACGAGCAGATCGCGCGGAGTCTCGGGGTGTCGCTCCGGACCGTCAGCCGGCTGCTCTCGGAGGTCATGCAGGAACTGGGCGCGGCGAGCCGCTTCGAGGCCGGGGTGAAGGCGGCGCGGCTCGGCCTGCTCGACGGCGAGGGCTCCGAACAGGGGGCCTAGTACGAGGAGTTCCGGTGCGCGACGGTAGGTGCAGGTACGGGTACGGGCATAGCAGGACGGACTCCCGCCGAGCCGTATGACAAGGTGAGGGCGGGGCGACTCGGAGGATGAGGGGGTCACTTCGCCATGGTCACTGCGGGCGACGGCATCGGGGACGGCACGACCGAGGTCCTGCTTGCCGTGTACCAGGAGCTGCGCCGTCGGGGCGTCTCGGACTTCGAGGAGGTCCGCAGGGAACTCGGGCTCGCGCCGGAGGAGTACGAGCGATGTCGTGGCGAACTCCTCACCCTGGGCCTGATCGTTCCGACGGGCCAGGCGCACGCCACCGTCGCGGCCGTGCGGGACGGCAGCTGGCGGTCCGAGACGGACACGGTGGCGGCGATCGATCCGGAGATCGCGCTGCTCCGGCTCCTGGAGCGGGAGCGTGAGCGGCTGCGGGAGCACCTGGCGGAGGCGGACGAGGCGTACAGCACGCTGGAGATCCTCGCGGGTTCCTATCTGCGGGCCGAGGCGCTGACGAAGGCGGAGGCGCACGTCGAGGCGCTGACCGACTACCGCAGGATCCAGCAGGCCATCGAGGACATCACCGATGTGATGCAGGAGAGTTCGGCGGCGCTGCACCCGGGGACGCCGGGGCGGCAGAACCCGGACAGGATGCTCGACCGTGACCGGCGGCAGATCGCCAACGGGGTGCGGGTGCGGGCCATCTACGGCCGGCAGGAGGCCACGGACCCGCAGATGGAGAAGTTCCTGGGGCAGCGGGCGGAGCTGGGCGTGGAGATCCGTCTGGCCCCCGTCGTCCCGATGAACCTGATCATCGCCGACCAGCAGTTCGCCCTGGTGCCGATCCGGCCCGAGGAGCCGGGCGAGGGCGCGATCCTGGCGCGGGGCAGTGCGCTCGTGCGGCCGTATCTGAGCCTGTACGAGCACTGCTGGCACACGGCGACGCCGTACGGGAACGAGGCGACGGCGGAGGCGGGGGGCGACGGCCTCTCGGAGCAGCAGCGGGCGGCGCTGCACATGCTCGCCTCGGGGATGAAGGACGAGCGGATCGCGCGCACGCTCGGGGTGTCGCTGCGGACGGTGAGCCGGATGATCTCGGAGCTGATGCAGGAGCTGGGCGCGACGAGCCGTTTCGAGGCGGGGGCGCGTGCGGTGCGGCTCGGCTGGCTGGACTGACCTTCTCGACAGGGGAATTGGCGGGGGGTCGCGGGAATTGCCGGGGCCCCGCAATCGTGGCAGCGATTGCGGGGCCCGGCGGCGCGAGAATTCGTCCGGCGAAATGCGCGGGGGGTGGCGTCAGTTGGTCGGGGTCGGCTTCGGCGGAACGACCGGCCAGCCGTTGTCCTCGGCGACGCCGGCGACGGTCTGCGGGGTGACCGGGTGGTCGATGTCGGAGCCGACGGCGAAGGTGGCGCCGCCCGCGACGGCGGTACAGGCGGCCACCGCGACCAGGAGCTGACGGACGGTCTTGCGGATTCCGGTGTTCTGCGCAACGGACATGATTCCTCCAGGACTTGGAATGTGAATTCCGCCTTCCGGGGGCCCGTGCCGCCGGGCGTTCCCTGAAGACATCTCCATTCTGTCCCGGCCCTCGAATCGAATCCATAGCCCGCCTCTGCGTGGACTCGCCATGGCGTGGATGCGTCAATCCGCCGTCCTCACAACGGAATTGACGCATCCGGAGCTCTCCATATCTTTGGTCGAACCAAAAGAGATGCTAGACTTGTGCTACGGCCTTCTCGTTCCTCCAGGAGAGAGAGGCCGTCGGGGCAGGGGCGTGGCCCCCCCCCCGCCCCCCCCCCCCCCCCCCCCCCCGGGCACCCCCCCCGCCCCCCCCCCCCCCCCCCCCCCCCGGCACCACCCCC
>NZ_JBHTSA010000039.1:47408-68271 GCF_042795405.1 Streptomyces sp. NPDC056480
TCCCCCATCGGCAGCACACAATTTTTTGGGACCAACAAAATCTTAGGTTTTATTTGTCATCCGCCATACTCGTACCCCCCGGGGCGCTGGGGCGGGGGGGCGGGGGGGGCCCCCCCCCCCGCCCCCACCACCCGCTCCCCGCCCGGGAACACCGGCCGGCGCGCCTCCGCCAGCGCCTCCCGGTACACCTCGACGGTGCGCGCGGCCGACGCCCGCCAGCTCATCCCGTGCGCGTGCCGCACCGCCGCCTCCCCCATCGTCCCCACCACCTCCGGGTGCGCCGCGAGCCGGCCCAGCCGGCGCGCGTACTCCGCCGGGTCGTGACCCCGCACGAGCAGCCCCGTCACCCCGTCCCACACCGCCGTCGGCAGCCCGCCGACCGCCGCAGCGAGCACCGGAGTCCCACAGGCCTGCGCCTCCAGGGCCACCAGACCGAACGACTCGCTCCGCGAGGGCACCACGAGGACGTCCGCCGCCCGGTACCAGTCCGCGAGCCGCGCCTGCGGTACGGGCGGGCAGGACCGCAGCACGTCCGTCACCCCGAGATCCTCGGCGAGCTGCCACGCCGACCCCTCGCGGGTCGCGCCCGAATGCCCGCCGACCACCGGCACCAGGAGCCGGCGGCGCAGGTCCGGGGACTCCCGCAGCAGCTCGGCGACCGCCCGGACGAGCACGTCCGGCCCCTTCAACGGCTGTATGCGGCCCGCGTACAACGGCACGAACGCGTCGGCCGGCAGCCCGAGCCTGACCCGCGCGGCAGCCCGGCCGTCCCCCGGGTGGAAGGTCCGCAGATCGACCCCCGGACGCACCACTTCGGTCCGCTCCCCCGCCGCCCCGTACAGCGACCGCAACGCCTCGGCCTCGTCCGCCGTGTTCGCGATCAGCCGGTCGGCGGCGCCCACCACCTGGCGCTCGCCCCGGACCCGCAGCTCCGGCTCGGGGGTGTCGCCGGCGGCCAGCGAGGCGTTCTTCACCCGGGCCAGGGTGTGGGCGGTGTGCACCAGCGGGATCCGCCAGCCCATCGAGGCGATCCGGCCCGCCTGCCCGGAGAGCCAGTAGTGCGAGTGGACGAGGTCGTACCGCCGCTCCTCCTTGAGCAGGGCCAGCGAGAACGGCACCACCAGATCCGGCATGGCCTCCTTGGGCAGCGCCCGGCGCGGCCCCGCGTGCAGATGCCGCACCCGCACCCCGGGGGAGAGTTCGACGGACGGGGGCAGATCCTCGCTCGTGCGGCGGGTGAACAGATCGACCTCCGCGCCCTGTTCGGCCAGGGCGCGGGAGAGCTCGACCATGTAGACGTTCATGCCGCCGGCGTCCCCCGTCCCGGGCTGGTGGAGCGGGGAGGTGTGGACGCTGAGCATGGCGACGCGCAGGGACACGAAAGGCTCCTGAGGGGAGGGAGGCCACGTGCCCCTGCGCGTCGCTCGCGCGCGCACGGTCACGCGGCAGGGTGGGGGATCGGACACGGCGGTACGGGATTGCCGAGGTGCCGAGGGTGCTGGATTACTGGCCTACTTAGTTGCTTAGTAGTAGGGGGTCGGAGGGAGGGTCAGAATCCGAAGACCGGACCCGACGGGGGCGCCAGCCGGGTCCCCGGGAGGGGCGCCGTCAGGGCGTGCCAGTCGACCGGGCGGCCCGGCGCCGTCTGAAGCGCCGCCGCCAGCCGGTCCGCACCCTCCGGCATCACCGGCCGCGACCACGCCGACAGGGCCGAAGCCACCGCCAACTGGGCCGCGAGCGCGGGGAGATGACGGCACGAGGTACTGGGCCGGCAGCGTTCGTGGGCGTTGACGTGACCGAAGTCGGCGGCCGAGCGGACCATCTCGTCCAGGACGGCGACCGCCCGGCGAGGGTCGAAGGCATCGGGGCCGTACGCCTCACGCAGGTCGTCGACGCCCCGGTGCAGCCGCCGCTCCAGGACCTCCCAGCCGGTGCCCCCGGGCAGCGCCTGCGGAGCGAGCCCGCCGCACTCCTCCCGTACGGCGGCGAAGAGCCGGGACAGCCAGCTGTTCCAGTTCTCGTCCAGCTCACGGCGGGCGGTGGCGAGCCGCTCCCGGTGGAAGACGGTGCGGCGGCCCAGCGGGCGGGCCTGGAGGACATGACGGCGCAGGGTGTCGGAGCCGTACTCGGTGAGCAGGTCGAGCGCCCAGACGTTGCCCTCCTGGACGCCCTCCTCGATGACGTACGACTCGTTGACGTTGAAGTCCTGCGGCAGCTTGACGTCCTGCGCGAGGAGCAGCACCGGCAGCAGCACGGCATGGCAGAAGGCGTGCCCGAAGCCGCAGAAGTGGATCGCGCGGCGGGGCAGCGGGCCCTTCACGTCGTAGCCGAAGAGATGCATCGCGGCGGCCTCGAAGCAGCCGTCGATCCGGTGGTCGGGGAAGCCCTCGACGGGCACCTGGAGACCCCACTCGGCGGGGTGGCCGACCGCGATGTCCGGCAGTCCGTCCTCGACGAGCGACTCGCACAGCGCGGCGAGCCGCGGCGGCAGCCCGGCCGTCGCCCAGTAGTCGGCGAGCGTCTCCCGGAACGGCTCCAGGGGTACGTAGAGCCGGCGGCAGCGGCGGGCCACCGCCGGGGTGTCGCAGAGCGCGCAGCGGGCGCCGATGAGGTCGCCGCCGTCGTTCGGCCGCGCGCACTCGTGACACATCCCGCCGTCGCTGACCGCGCCGCAGTGCGGGCAGGTGCCGGTGGCGTGCGCCCCGTACAGCCAGCGGTCGCACGGCTCGCAGTACGGCAGGAGGCGGGTGCGCGGGGCGATGACACCCTGCGCGAAGAGCCGCCCGAAGAGGTCCTGCACCCAGCGCCCGTATCCCTTGTCGCGGCGCGGACGCACGATGCGGTCGAACTCCACGCCCGAGCGCAGCCAGTCCGCGGTGATCGCGGCCCGGTAGCCCTCCGCGACCTCCTCGGGCTTGCGGTTGTGGCGCAGCGCCCGGACCTCGACGGAGCTGGCGTGGTCGGAGGTACCGGTGGTGAACCGGACGGCCTCGCCCTCGGCGCGCAGATAGCGGGTGAGGACGTCGGCGGCGACGTACGGCCCGGCGAGATGGCCGATGTGGAGTTCGCCGTGGGTGGCGGGAGGGGTCGCGGTGATCCAGACAGGGGTGCTCATGGGACCTCCTTGACGCTGTGGTGCGGTGGGCTTCAGCGGTCGCGTACGGCGGAGCGCTGTCGGCGCAGGGCGGTTCAGCGGGCTCGGGCTCGAAGGGGTGGCGGGATCAGCGGGGCTCGAAGTGGAAGGAGCGGATGAAGCAGTCCCGGGGCTGCTCGACCGCGTAGACGATGCATTCGAAGAGCGCCTGCGTCGTCAGCTTCTCGTCGGGTGCCATTCCGTCCGGATTCGAGCCGTCCCATTCCGCGAAACGCGGGTCGGAGGTCGAGAAGTCCGGCGGGAAGAGGGAGAACACACGGACGCCGGAGGGGCGCAGGCGGCGCGAGAGGATGTCGGCGAACCCGGCCTGGGCGCTCTTCGCCGCCCAGAACGCCTCGTGGGCGGCGCCGGCGGCCGCGGCGGATGCGCCCTCGGCGTCGCGGACGGCGACCATGTTGACGATGTCGGGCCGCAGCGAGCCGCGCAGCAGGGGCAGGAAGTGCTTCACCATGAGGACGGTGCCGCCGGCCGTCGACTCGATCGTCTCCACGATCTCGGCGTCGCTGGCCGCCTCCAGGTCCATGCCGTCGAGCCAGCGGGCGCCGTTGTTGACCAACAGGTCGACCCGGTCGGTGCGTTCGCCGACGCGTGCGGCGAACTCCCGTATCTCGGCGGGCCTGCTGAGGTCGCAGCCGAAGGCGTGGATACGGTCACGGGCCGAGCCCATGACCTCGGTACGGGTGCGTTCGGCGGCCTCGACGGTCCGGGCCGACACATAGACCTCGGCGCCGAGATGCGCGAATCCGACGGCGAGCGCGCGACCGAAATAGCGGGACGCTCCGGTCACGACGACACGCAGATTCTCGAATTTCATGTGCGTCTGCTCTCCCCACGGAACGGATACCGATACCGATTGCCGGTCCATTTCAGCGTGGCAGAGAAAGCGGACTCCGGGCCTGGTGAGAGGGGTGCGCGTTCACGCCGTTGCGTGGACACGCCACGGCAGCACGAGCCTTTCCAGCAGCTCGGCCCGCTTGTGGTGGACACGGACGCGGTCCGGTCCGGTGGAGACGGTGACGGTACCGCCGGGGGTACGGACCTCGCCCTCCACCGGCGGCACGACGGTCCCTTCGAGCGCACCGGCGGCGGCGAGGGCGGCGGCGCCGGTGAGCGCGAGCCGGGGGTGCCAGCCGCCGACCGTGAGCGCCCGGACGGCGATCCCGCCGGAGCCGGCGGTGAAGGCGGCGATCTTCGGGAGCGCGGAGCGGGGCGGATGCCCGAGGAGCCGGGCGGCGTGGGCGCGAAGCCCCTCGAGCCGCTCCCGGAGGTTCTCCCCGGGAAGGTGCCGGGCGTCGACGAAGACGTACGGATTGCCGTAGCGGACCAGGGAGACGGGGGTGCCGTCGAGGAGGTCGACCGGGCGGCCGGTGGGGAGGGTCCCGGGGGCGGTGGGGGCGCGGAGGAAGCTGAGCGTGTACGCGCCCTGCTGCGGCTCGTGCTCGCACAGGACGGTGTCGCCGGTGGTCACGGCGCGGACGGTGACGGGGCCGGGGCGGCCGTCGGCGACGACACAGGCGAGGAGCGAATGGCCGCATCCCGCGCGGAAGTCGAAACCGCCGGCGGGGAGGGCCTGGACGAAACGGTAGTCGAGCCGGGCGGGGTGCGCGGCGGCCCCGTAGGGCCCGCAGGGCCCGTACAGGGCGATCTTGCCGATCCCGGCGTAGGGCGTGCCGGCGAGGGCCCGACGCAGCCACGCGAGCTCCCCGCCGAGGGCGAGGGCGCCGCGGGGGAGGTGGTCGAGACGGAGGACGAGGGTGGGACCGGGGGCGTCGTGGGCGCGGACGAGAGCGGCGGCGACCGTCGCGGGCGCGGGCTTGGTGGGGGCGGCGCCTGCCCCGCCCGTCGCGGGCCCGTGCTCGGCGGGGGCGCCCCCCGCCACCCCCGTTGTGGGCGCGCCGCCGGGGGCGCCACCTGCCACCCCAGTTGTGGGCGCGTGCTCAGTGGGGACGCCCCCCGCCACCCTAGTTGTGGGCATTCGTTCCGCTGGGGCGGGACGGGTGGGCACAACGGACGGCGCCCTTGCGGGTGCCTCCGCTCCTTGTGCCTGGACCCGCACCGGGAGCGCGCCGCCTTCGGGGTGCGGGTCGGTTACGGGGGCGGAGGCGCCGCCAAGGGCGCCGTCCCGTGTGCCCACCCGTCCCGCCCCAGCGGGACGATTGCCCACACGGGCGGGGCGAAGGCCCACGGGGGGCGGCGCGGGGGTGGGCCCCGCGGGCTCGGCGGGGGTGGGGCCCGGGGGGTCAGGCCGCACAGCCGGTGGGGATTCGCATGCCCTGGACCACCTCCGTCCACAGTTCGTGGACCGCCAGCGCCCAGAGCGCCTGGGCGTCCGGCTGCGACGGCCGTTCCTGGTGGCGGGTCAGAAGTCTCCGTACCCGGTCCGCGCGGACCTTCCCGCCCAGGACCAGACGCGCCGGGGACAGCAGTTCCCGGACCGTGTCCAGGAGCGGGCTGCCCGGTGCGAGCATCGCCGACAGCGGCAGGGTGAAGGGCTGCTTGGGGCGGCGCAGGACCGCCGAGGGCAGCAGCTCCGCCCCCGCCTCGTACAGCGCCCGCTTCCCCGTGCGTGCCGCCGTCGGCAGGCCGCGGGCGTGCGTCACCACCGCCGGCTGGCAGAACGGCATCCGCGCCTCGACCGCCCACGCCATCGACAGATGGTCCACGCGCCGCAGGTGGTACGCGGGCAGCCGCCAGCGCGTCTCGAAGGCCGTCATCGCGGTGAGCCGGTCCTCGCCGACCGCCTCGGCCGAGCGCAGCTCCTGCTCGATGCGGTCGGCGGCCGACCCCTGATCGGCGATGTGGGCACGGTACTCGGCGGTGTAGAGGTGTTCCCGGAGCAGCCGCGGCGCCGCCGAGAGCGCGTCGGTGTACGTCCCCGCCCAGTCCGCGCCCGCCGGCGCCGCGAGCGCCGCCCGCATCCGGTCGTACCCGCCGAAGAGTTCGTCGGCGCCGTCGCCGGTGAGCGCGACGGTGAAGCCGCTCTCGCGGACGGCGCGGAACAGCGCGTACGTGGAGAGGGTGATGGGGTCGGCGTTGGGCTGGCCGAGGTGGCGGACGGTCCGGGTGAGGAGGGAGCCGATCTCGTCGGGGTCGACGGCGACCTCGTGGTGCACGGTCCGGGTTCGGCGGGCGACGGAACGGGCGTACGCCGCCTCGGAGTCGGGCCATCGCCCCCGGTAGGCGAGGTGGAAGGTGTGCAGCGGCGGGGCGTCGGTCTCGCGGGCGTGTTCGGCGGCGAGCGCGGTGACGAGCCCCGAGTCGAGGCCGCCGCTGGTGATGGCACAGACGGGCACCTCGGCCTCGGCGAGCCGCCGTACCTCGTGCCGCAGGACGTCCTGGGTGTCGCCGACGGGCGTGGTCCGGTGCGGCCCCCGGCGGCGCACGACGGGCGCGGCGCCGGGCCGGACGAGGGCGGTGGCCCCGGGCGGAAGGACGCTGACGCCGTCGAGCGCGGTGTGCGTGGAGAAGGACGTACGGGTGGCGAGGACCGTGTCGAGGGAGTCTTCGCGCGGGGAGATCCGTACGCCTTCGAAGGCGAGGAGTGCGGGGATCTCGGAGGCGAACCGGGTGGTGCCGTCGTACGGGTCGTGGTGGAGGTGGATCGGCTTCATGCCCATGTCGTCGACGGCGAGGACGAGTCGGGTGCTGCCGGGGCGCAGGTCGAGGATCGCGACGGCGAACATGCCGTCGAGGTGCTCGGCGAACGCGGGCCCGTACTCGGCGTAGAGCGCGGGCAGCAGGGTGCCGTCGCAGCGGTCGGGGAACCGGTGGCCGCGGGCGGCGAGGGTGCGGCGCAGCTCGGCGTGGTTGTAGATCTCGCCGTTGAGGACGGCGAGGACGCCGGGGAGGTGCGGCAGCCGGTAGGGCTGCTGTCCGCCGCAGGGGTCGGTGACGGCGAGCCGGTCGCAGCCGAGGGACCAGCCGGGTCCGGTGAGCACGGCGTGCTCGTCGGGTCCGCCGTGGCGCTGGCGGGCCGACACGGCGGCGAGTTGCGCCGGGTCGGGGCGGTCGGCGTGGGCCGCCGCTCCGGCGGCGAAGGAGCCGAGAATCCTGCACACAGCGGTCACCCTCCAAGCACATCACTCACTCACCCGAACAACTCAATGATTTGAATCTACCAAGCTTTTGAATGGCGCGTAAGTGCCATGTCCTGTTCACGCCACGGCTTGGCCTTGCGACGCCCCCGCCGCCCCAACAGGCTGACCCCATGAGGGACATGGAGGACTCCGACCGCACCGCCCGCACCGCACCCGAATCGCTGCTCGTCGTGGCCGCACACCCCGACGACATCGAGTTCTGCGTCAGCGGCACCGTCATGCAGTGGATCGAGCGCGGCACCCGCGTCACGTACTGCATCGTCACGGACGGCGGCGCCGGCGGTTACGACGACAGGCTCCCCCGCCAGGCCATGGCGGATCTGCGCCGCGCCGAACAGGTCCACTCCGCCAAGCTCAGCGGCGTCGCGGACGTCCGCTTCCTCGGCTACCCCGACAGCTTCGTGGAGGCCTCCGTGGAACTCCGCCGCGACCTGTGCCGGGTGATACGGGAGGTGCGGCCGCAGCGCGCGATCATCCCCTCCCCCGAGATCAACTGGGCGCGGGTCGCCGACCTCCACCCCGACCACCGCGCCGTCGGCGACGCCTGCCTCCGTGCCGTCTACCCCGAGGCCCGCAACCCCTTCGCCCACGCCTCCCTGCTGAAGGAGGAGGGCCTGGAGCCGTGGACCGTCCACGAACTGTGGCTGATGACGGGCCCCACCCCGAACCAGTACGTGGACGTCACCCCGGTCTTCGACCGCAAGGTCGAGGCACTGCGCATCCACACCTCCCAGACGGCGCACTTCGACGACCTCGCGGGCCTCCTGCGCACCTGGCTCGGCGAACACGCGACGGCGGGCGGACTGCCGGCGGGGCGGATGGCGGAGGCCTTCCAGATCGTGCACATCGACTGAGCGCGGGCCGAATCGGGGCGGGCGCGGTCCGACCCCGGTCGGCCTTGTGACCTTCGGGGGCGCGTGAGACCGTGACGCTCAACGTGGCGCCCAACATGGCGCAATCCGGGGGGAGTTCACACGATGGCAGACAAGCGCTCGGAACAGATGAAGGGGCAGATGGAGACGTACCGCCTGCCCTGGGTCGAGGCGGACGAGGACCTCTGCCGTGACGCCGCCAAGAACCTGCGCACCTTCCAGGGGAATCTCCCCGACGACCGCGCGGACGCCACGAAGGCCATCCAGCGCCTCGTCTCCCACGGGCGGGGCGAGGCCACGAAGGCCCTCAGGGAGCACTGGGAGGACTTCGCGAAGAAGTTCGACGTGGTGGCCGCGGCGGCGGGCGCGATCGCCGACGGGCTCAGCGGCTCCGGCGACATCGTCGGCGACTCGAAGGACGCGGTCATCGACATCGTCGAGGACTTCCAGCGGCGACTCAACAGGCTCTCCGAGGGCGACATGCCCGGGACCGTCGACCACTCGGCCGAGGAGGAGGCGGAGGCCGCCGCCACCAGGGCGCGGCTGGAGCCCGAGATCACCACGACCCGGACCCGGAGCGACGCCCGGCTGACCCTCGTGCGGAACGACCCCGACGTCTCGTCCCTCAAGCGGATCGCCGGACTCCCGGAGGGCACGGGAAACGGGGACGGCGGCCGAGCGGTCGGCGGAGCGGCACCGGTCATCACAGGCGGAGGAGTCGGGAGCGCGGCACCGGGCGCGGAGGACGGCGCCGGTGCCGGCGGGGGCGGCCGCGCGATCGGCGGCGACGCCATGCAGTCGGCGTCCGTCGCCGGCCACAACCTGTCCCACAGCCTGTCCCCCAGCTTCTGGATCGAGCACGACGAGCACAAGCGCGCCATCGCCTCCCTCGACAAGGTGGCCACCCACCTGAGCGAGAAGACGTCGACGGAACTCGGCCGGGCCGTACTCGACGTGACGGAGTTCGGCGCGAGCGGCGCACTCGGCTCCTCGATCGCCGCGGGCTACAGCCTCCTCGTCGATGATCTCGTCCTCGCCACCCGCGCCCTCGGCAACCACCTGACCGGTCCCCTCCCCGACGCCATCCGCGCCGCATCCGAGGACCAGAAGCGCACCGACGACGAGGCCAGGGACCGCTTCGGGTGGATGAGGTAGGCCCGGAGGCGGGCGCGGGCGGGCGGACCGGGTCTCCTCGCCGTGGTGCGCTTCGGGACCCCGGAGGGCCTGGAGTTCCTGCCGGCCTGCGCGGGTTAGGGCCACGCGTCCGCGCATCGGCCGCGCACACTCCCCGGAACGACCCTACGATCGAGGCATGGCCTCTCGCCGCGGTTCGTCGCTGTCGCTCTGGTCGCGGGACTCGTTCCTGTCCGTCGCCTCGGTCGGATCGACGCTCTCGATCGGCTCGGTCGGATCGTTCCTCTCCGTCGGCTCCGTCGGCTCCGCGATGTCGGCCGGCTCCGTCGGCTCCTGGGCGAGCGTCGGCTCGCTGCTCTCGGCCCAGTCGTGCTGGTCGGTGCTCTCCTGGCGCTCGCGCCGGGGCGTGCTCGCGGCGGGCGCGGCCCTCGCCGTCACGGCCGCGGTCGCGGGAGCGATGGCGGCGTCGGCCCCGGCCCCGGCCTCGCTCAGGCCGTCGCGTCGATCTCGTCCTTGAGCGCGGTCAGCGGTCCCTGCACGGGTCCGTCACCGGCCAGGCCATCTCCAGGCGGTTGTCCGTGCATTCCGGCACGTCCTGTACGGACATCCCCTCCACCGGCTCCTCCGGCTGCGCGCCCGGTTCCCAGAACGGCAGGCACGCCTCGCGGACCGGCCCGTGCACGTGCGCCCGCTCAGGAGCGCGCCACGAGCCGTACCGCCAGGACGACGATCAGCGTGCTCGACGCGAGCACCGTGGTCAGCCGGCCCCGGGCCCCCGTCAGGGTCCGGCCGAGCAGCGTCCCGCCCAGCGCGAGGAGCAGCTGCCAGCTCGCCGAGGCGACCAGCGCCGCAAGGACGAAGGCCGTCCGGTCGGGGAGGGTCGCGGGCGCCGAGGGGCCCGTCGCGAGGATGAGCGCGGCGAAGTAGATCACCGTCATCGGGTTGAGGATCGTGATCCCCAGGAAGGTGAGATAGGCGCGCCCCGGGCCGAGGGCCGTCCCGTCGTCGCGGGAGGCGAGCCCGCCCGTCCGGTACGTGGAGAGGGCCACGTACGCCGCCCGTACCGCGAGCACCACCAGCACCACGGCCGAGGCCCACCGCAGCGGGGTCATCACGGGCGTCAGCAGCGGAACGAGCGCCGATCCGCCCGCCACCGCGAGCACGGCGTACACGCCGTCCGCCGTGGCGACCCCGAGCGCCGCGCCCACGCCCGTACGCCAGCCGGCACGGGCCGTCACGGCCACCAGATACGCCCCGACCGCGCCGACGGGGATCGCGATGCCGTAGCCGGCGAGCAGGCCGGCCACCACGGCGGCGGTCACGCGACGGCGGGGATCGCGCCTCCGGGGGAGCCGGGCCGCTGCTGTCGGCGGTACGCCGAGCCGTCCTTGGTCCGGGCGAGGAAGCCGCCGATCACGAGATAGCGCCGCAGGGCGGAGAAGTCCTCGTGGACGGTGAGCAGGGCCTCGTTGACCTCGGGCTCGCGGTAGTCCCGGTCAGGGGCGAAGAGGCTCTCGGTGAGGTGCGCGAGGAGGGCCTCACGGCGGGCCGGCCTGCGCGGGATCGCCTTGAGGCGCCCGTCGGCGGAGAACAGGTCCGCGACCGGGCGGGCAGGACGGCCCGCGTCGGCAGGGCGGGAGGGATGACTGGTCATGGCGGAGAAGCCTGACGGCCACAGGCCCGCCCCGCAAAGGGTTTTCGGCCCTGCCGTGCCCTCCCGGGCGGTCCTCCCGTGCCCTCCCGGGCGGTCCTCCCGTGCCCTCCCGGGCGGTCCTCCCGTGCCCTCCCGGGCGGCCCTCCCGTGGCCCCCAGGTGTCCTCCCGCGCCCCTCCCGGTCACTTCACGATGACGTTCACGGCCTCCTGCACCGTGGGCAGGATCGTACGGACGCCGGCCCCTTCGAAGATCGGCCGGGCCCTCTCCGCGAAGGCGAGGAAGGCGTCCTCGGATTCCCAGAAGTCCACCACCCGCCATCCCCCGCTCCCGTCGGGCCCGGCGGCGTGCGCGAGGAACCCCTCCGCCGGGAACCAGTCGGTGGCCTCCAGGAGCCGGATGGTCTCCTCGTACTGCTCCTGTGTGCCGCCGGGGATCTCGACGGTGACGATGACAGCCATGCCGCTGCTCCTGTACGTGGGGGACTCGGGCCCGGGTGCGGGAGATCCCGACCAGCACACCAGCGGACCGGACCCCCCGCACGGCAGCGCACCCCGAACGAGCGACGGCGCCGGCCGGGACCGTCAGCAGGCGGGCCCGCCTAAGCGGTTCTCGTCACGGACGCAGGACGGGGAAGCCGACCCCGGCCCACGCGGCACGGCGGGAGGCCCTCCGACCGCCCGCCGCATCGCCGTCGGCGGCCCATGTCCTGGCCTGTGACGCGGAGTTCTCGCCGAGCGGCCGGCCGGGGTCTCCGTCGAGCGACGCCCGGCCGTGGTTCCCGTCGAGCGACGGCCAGCCGGGGTTCCCGTCGGCGGCGAAGTCGGCCCAGGCGCGCACCATGCGGCGCGACAGACCGTGGTCGGCGGGGGTGGGCGTGCCGCCGAGGAGGAAGGCCACGGCCTCGTCGTCCAGGGTGCCGAAGGCGAAGGGGACGTCCGCGCAGTGCCAGGCGCGCACGGTCCCGTCGGGTCCGGTGCGCCGACGGTCGAAGCGCGAGAGGAACGCCCGGCCGCCCGCCCGGGCGTGCGTCTCGGCGAGCCGGTTGCTGTACTCGCCGAACAGCAGGTCGCCGAAGACGGTGAGGTAGAGATCGGACACGGGGGCGTCGGGCAGTGCGGCGCGACAGTCCGGGACGAGATCGTCCGGGAGGCCGAAGTCCCTCGCGAAGAGGGCCAGTTGTTCGTCGGTGGTGACCTTCGCGCAGCTGCCGACGGCGTCGAGCAGCCAGTACTCCTCGGTGGTGTGGCAGACGAGCAGGTCCACGCCCCGGGCCGCGCCGGCGGCCATCCCTTCGAGGGGGTCGACGGGGAGGACGTCGCCGTCGAGGACCGGGGCGTAGAGCGAGGGGTCGTAGTGGCGGGAGCCGGAGGCGGGGTCCCGGCGGTAGGCCTCGACCACCTGGTCGGCGGCGGCGACCAGGGCCTGCGGAGTCATGGAGGTCAGGCCCTCGGGCGTGGCGGGGCAGCCCGCGGCCGCGGCGATCTCACGGGTGGTCGCCGCGGCGATCTCCCGCGTGTAGCAGGGGCTGGCGGGGCTGTGGGCGATCGCACGGCGGAACAGTCCACGGGCTCGGTCCATCACCATCAGACAGGCGACGGACGCGGCACCGGAGGACTGGCCGGCGATCGTGACGTTGCCGGGGTCGCCGCCGAAGGCCGCGATGTTCTCCCGCACCCACCGCAGCGCCTCGACCTGGTCGAGCAGCCCCCGGTTGTCCGGGTGGCCGACCGCCGCGCCGCCGGGCACGTGACCGAAGCCCTCGAAGCCGATGCGGTGGTTGAAGGTGACCACGACGAGACCGGCGCGGGCGAGGACGGTGCCGTCGAAGTCGGGCTGGGCCGAGGAGCCGAAGGTGTACGCGCCGCCGTGGATCCAGACCAGGACGGGGAGCCGGCCGCCACCGGAGGCAGAGGCGGAGGCCGGGGTCCAGACGTTGAGGGTGAGGATGTCCTCGTCGCCGGGGGACCAGACGGGCGCCCCCGGAAGCTCCGCCGACTGCGGCGCGATCGGGCCGAACTCCGTGCAGTCCCGCACTCCGGTCCACGCGGGTGCCGGGAGTGGCGCGCGGAACCGGCCGTCGCCGAAGGGCGGGGCGGCGTACGGGATTCCGAGCGCGGCGACGACGTCGGCGGCGGCCCGAAAGCCCTGGGCCAGACCGTTGTCCGTCCTGAAGATGTCCATGGGGGGAGCCTCGCACCGCGTACCGGGCGAGGGCCAACACCAAGATCGCGGCGATTGACGCACCCTCGATGTCAATCCGCCGTCGTACAGTCCCGCGGAGGCCGGACGCCGGCGTGACCGGCGTCACATCCCGCTCCTGTCAGGAATCGAAGCTCCGTCTCGTTCAAGGGGCGCCCGAACGAGACAGGAGCATCGTCATGAAGCACCGCATCGTCGTACTCGGCGCCGGATACGCGGGGGCCTACGCCGCCGGGACCCTGGCGCGCCGGCTCTCCCCCGCCGACACCGAGATCACCGTCGTCAACGCCGCCCCCGACTTCGTCGAGCGGATGCGGCTCCACCAGCTCGCGAGCGGCCAGGACCTCGCGGTCCGCAAGCTCACCGACGTCTTCGCGGGCACCGGGGTGCGGCTGCGTCTGGGCCGGGTCACCGGCATCGACCCGGAGCGCAGGACCGTCACCGTGACACCGGCGGCCGCCGCGACCGGCGAGGACGGCGCCTTCCGCGCACCCGACACCCGCACCGACGAGCTCGCGTACGACACCCTCCTCTACGCCCTCGGCAGCACCGCGGCCCACCACGGTGTCCCCGGCGCTGCCGAGCACGCCTTCGACGTGGCCGGGCGGCCCTCCGCGCTGCGTCTGCGCGAGCGCCTCGCCGCCCTCGGCGCGGGCGGCACCGTACTGGTCGTCGGCGAGGGGCTGACCGGCATCGAGACCGCCACCGAACTCGCCGAGTCCCGGCCCGACCTCACGGTCGCCCTCGCCGCCCGCGGCGAGCTGGGCTCCTGGCTCTCCCCGAGGGCCCGCCGGCACCTGCGCGCGGCCTTCGACCGGCTCGGCATCACCGTCCACGAGCACACCGACGTCGAGGCCGTCGAGCCGACCCGGGCGATCACCGCCGGCGGTACGCCCCTCCCGGCGGACGTGATCGTGTGGACGGCCGGGTTCGCCGCGCACCCCCTCGCGGCCGCCGCCGGCCTGGAGGTCGCGGAGACCGGCCGGATCCTCGTCGACCGCACCATGCGCTCGGTCTCGCACCCGGACGTCTACGCCGCCGGCGACTCCGCCCACGCGATCGGCGACAACGGCCTCCCGCTGCCGATGTCCTGCGCCTCGGCCGGCTTCACCACCCTGCAGGCGACCGGCGCGATCATCGCGCGCCTGACGGGCGGCGAGGTCCCGACCACCGGACTGAAGTACTACGGCAACCACATCAGCCTCGGACGGCGGGACGCCATCTTCCAGATGGTGGGCGAGGACGTCCGGTCGAAGACCTGGTACCTGGGCGGCCGGACCGCCGCGCGGCTCAAGGCCGGTGTGCTGGCGGGCGCCGGATGGAACATCGCCCACCCGACCTCCGGCCTGCCGAAGCGCAGGCGCCGCCTGACCACCGCGCGGACGCCCGCCGGGACCGGCGTGAAGGTCGCCTCCTAGGCGGTGTGCTGCCTAGGGTGATCCGCATGGACAGCGCAGACGTCGATCGGTTCGAGGCCGGCCGTGGCCGGCTGGCCTCGCTCGCGTACCGCCTGCTCGGCTCGGCCGTCGACGCGGAGGACGCCGTGCAGGACACGTTCCTGCGCTGGCAGGCCGCGGACCGCGAACGGATCGACGTCCCGGAGGCGTGGCTGACCAAGGTCCTCACCAACCTCTGCCTCGACCGGCTCCGTTCGGCGCACGCGCGCCACGAGCGCACGGCCGGCGCCTGGCTGCCCGAACCGCTCCTCGAAGGCGACCCGATGCTCGGCCCCGCCGACACCTTCGAGCAGCGCGAATCGGTCTCGCTGGCCGTACTGACCCTCCTGGAACGCCTCTCGCCCGTCGAGCGGGCCGTGTACGTCCTGCGCGAGGCCTTCTCGTACGGCCACGCCGAGATCGCCGGGATCCTCGACATCACCGAGTCCGCCGGCCAGCAGCACCTCCACCGGGCCCGGACACGGATCGCAGCCGAGCGCCGCCGCGGCGGCGTCCCGGCCGACCCCGCGTCCGCGCGCCGGGTCGTCGAGGAGTTCCTGGCCGCCGCCGTGTCGGGGCGCACCGAACGGCTGGTGGCGCTGCTCACCGCCGAAGTGACGGCGGTCTCGGACGGCGCCGGGCTGGCCAGGCGGCTGCTGCGGGTCACGACGCGGGAGCGGGTCGCCGCCTTCGCGCGGGCCGGTTTCCGGCCCACGGCGGCGAAGCGGCGACTGGCCGGCGGCACGCCCTCGTTCCACATCGAGGTGGTCAACGGCACCCCGGCCGTGCTCGCCGTGGTCGACGGCCGGGTCGTGGGCGCGGTGGCGTTCGCGGTCGACGACGGCAAGGTCACGTCCCTGCACGGCATCGCGACCGCGGACCGGCTCACGCGGCTCAACGAGGCCTGGCGGAAGCACGATCCGGGGGCGCCGGTCATCGAGGCGTGGTGAACCGGCCGGAGGCGGGCGGCCCCTAGGCGCCCGCGTTCTCCTTCCACTCCTGGAGGAGGAGCCCGAGGATGACCTCGTCCAGGAACTCGCCCATCACCCAGGCCGAGGAGCGCAGCACGCCCTCGCGGACGAAGCCGTTGCTCTCGGCGGAGCGGAGCATCGCGGTGTTGTCCGCCAGGGTCTCGATCTGCAGCCGCTGGAGGCTGCGCACGACGAAGCCGTAGTGGCACAGCGTCGCGACGACGTCGGTGCCGTAGCCCTTGCCGCGGGCCGACGGCAGCAGGCCGAGACCGATGTGCGCGGACCGGCTGTGGGTGTCGATGCCCCACAGGTTCGCGGTACCGATCAGGGTGCCGCCCTCCAACTCGACCACGGAGAAGGGCACATGCCCCTCCGCCTGGTCGTCCACGACAAGCCGCCGGTCCTTCGATCCGGGCGTGACCGGCCGCCAGGGCGCGGCTTCGGCCCGCGAGGCGTTGACCACGTCGTCGTAGAGCTCGGTTCGCAGGACCGGAATGTCTTCCTCGTGCCGGGCCCTGAGCCCGACCTTTCTACCCCTCAGCATGCTAGCTTCCTATCCGACCCGGCTCGCCCACGGCAACCCGATTAAGGCTGCCACGGGCGCCCGCCCCCTTGCCGATCAGGGCTGTTACGGTCGTTCCCATGGCCACCACGACACTGCGGATACCCACCCCCGACGGCCAGGCCGACGCCTTCGCCGCCTTCCCCGACGACGGGCGGCGGCACCCGGGCGTGCTCCTCTACATGGACGTGTTCGGTCCTCGGCCGCGGCTGGAGGACATGGCGCGGGAGCTCGCCGGGCACGGGTACTTCGTGCTCGTGCCCCACATCTACTACCGGGAGGGGCACGCGCCCCTCATCGAGCTTCCCGAGTTCATCGGGGAGGAGGAGCGGCCCGCGCTCTTCGAGCAGCTCATGCCGTTCTACCTCGCGCACACCACGGAGCGCGTCCTGACCGACGCCGACGCCTATCTCGCGTTCCTCGCCGACCGGCCCGAGGTCTCCGAAGGGCCCGTCGGCGTCGTCGGGTACTGCCTGGGCGGCGTCCTGGCGATGCGTACCGCCGCCGCCCGTCCCGACCGGGTCGCCGCCGTCGCCGGTTTCCACCCCGGCGCCCTGATCACGGACGCGGCCGACAGCCCGCACCTCCTCGCCCCGAAGGTCACCGCCGAGGCGCACTTCGGGATCGCCGAGAGCGACATGACGCCCGAGGAGTTCGGCCGGCTCAACGAGGTGCTGGAGGCGGCCGGAGTCCGCCACGGCAACGAGATCTACCCCGGCACCGTGCACGGCTTCACCATGGCCGACACGAGCGCCTTCAGCCCGGAGGGCACACGGCACCACTGGGACCGCCTGCTGTCCCTCCTCGCCCGCACCCTCACGAGCTGACGACTCGGCGGCCCTACTGCCCCAGCCGGTACCTGATCTTCTTGACCAGTTCCTTCAGGTCCGGCTGTCGCAGCAGGCTGTAGTGGTCCGCGTCCAGCTCCACCACCGTCGGCGGGCGGGCCGACCAGCCCTCCGTGGTCTCCAGGAACGAGTAGTCGTCGCCCGCCGCCTTGAAGAGCGTGACCGGGCACGACACCTGGCGCTCCGCGAGCTCCCGGAAGGTGTACGTGAACTCGAACGTCTCCTCCACGATCGCCACGATCCGGCCGATCAGCTCCGGGTCCAGGGCCGGGAAGTCGGCCGCCACCCGCTTCACGAAGCCCTCCCGGTCGTCCGCCCGCACCGTCGGGTCGATCGTGCCCGCGAACACCGAGTACAGGATCGCCACGAACGCCGGGTTCCCGTAGTCCGCTCCCCCCGTCTCCGACGAGCGGACCTTCGGCGAACCCGGCGCGATCAGGAACAGGTTCTCCACCTGCTCCCCCGCCGCCTCCAGGAGGTGCGCCGCCTCGAAGGCGACCCTCGCACCGAACGAGTAGCCCCACAGCGTGTACGGGCCCGCCGGCCGGCGGCGCCGTATCGCCCCCACGTCCGCCGCCGCCATCTCGCGGATCGTCGCGTACGGCTCCTCGCCCCGGTTGATGCCGTACGCCTGCACCCCGTAGAACGGGCGGTCGATGTCGATCTCCTCCGCCAGGTGCCGCAGGTTCATCGTGTAGCCGCCGAGCCCCGGCCAGCAGTAGACCGGCGGCCGCGCTCCCGCCGCGTGGAGCCGGACGAGCCGTGAGGCGGGGGTCGCGGCCGCGCCGTCCAGGCCGTGGGCGAGCTTCTCGATCGTCGGGCGGTCGAAGAGGACCTGCAGCGGCAGCCGGGCGTCGAACGCGCGGTTGATCCTCGTCACCAGCGCCACGGCGATGAGGGAGTTGCCGCCCGACTCGAAGAAGTCGTCCAGGACCGAGACCGCCTCGACGTCCTCGTACTTCAGCGCCGACGCCCAGATCTCCGCGAGACGGCCCTCCGTACGGGTGCGCGGCCGGACGTGGGGGCGGCCGTGCAGACCGGCGTTGACCACGGCCAGGGCGGCCAGCGCCTTCGTGTCCACCTTTCCGTTCGCCGACAGCGGCAGCCGGTCCAGGACGACCACCCGGTTCGGGATCATGTAGTCCGGCAGGTGGTGGACGAGGTCGTCGCGGATCATCTCCGCCGGGCCCTTCATGTGGACGGTGTCCTCGTGCATGCCCTCGCTCAGCCGCTGCTCCTCGGCGACCCGGCCGCCCACGAAGAAGTACGAGGGGCCGGTCGGGCGGCCCGCCGCCGTCAGGATCTCGTCCGCCCGGCGGGCCGCGGGGAGCGGGTGTCCGGACTTCGAGCTGTAGCCGGCGGACATGAACCCGAGCCCGTGGTGACCGAGTTGGAGCCGCTGGAGGGCCCGGCCCAGGTCGACGTACGCGCGGCCGGAGTGAGGGGTCCGGCTGATCACCGTGATGCCGAGTCGGGCTCTCGCGTACACCGCCTGGTTGATCGCGATCACATGTCTCTTCTCGATCAGCGCGGTGGAGATCTGCCGTAAGTCCTCGTTCTCGTAGACGTACTGGGCCTCGGGGAGGCCGGTCACCCCGTCTCCGTGCGCCTGGACGTAGACGTCGGTCTCCGCGGGCGTACGCGACTCCTCGTCGTACGGGACCACCTCCCAGGTGCCGCCCTCGCGCGGCCTGACGTCCAGGCCGTGGCCCGGCAGGATCTCCTCGAACAGGCCCACCATGTGGCCCGTCTCGATCTCCAGGACCTCCTGGATGTTGTTCCTGTAGACCGGTTCGATCGCCGCGCGGGTGCCCCGGAAGTCCAGCCTGAGGACGGGGTCGCTCCCGCTCCCGGGCGTTCCCGCGTCCGTCAGGTACAGCTGGTGGCGGACCGGGTGGTAGTAGTACGTGCCCGGCTCAAGGCCCGCGATGCCGCGCAGCGCCACGTACAGCCGGGTCGCGTACAGCGCGCCCGGTGACGCGTAGCCGTACTTCGGGAGCAGCCGCTCCTCGCTCGTGAACTGGCCGAACCAGCGCAGGATCTCGCCCAGGTCCGCCGCCGTCAGACTGCCGACCGCCCGCGAACCGATGCCCTCCGGGCGGCGGGCCAGCGCCGCCAGGACGTCCGCGCGGGTGACCTCACCGCCCTCGTAGAAGCGGTACGTCTTGCGGGCGAAGACCGCACGGCGCATCCGTTCCGTGGGGGTGCCGCCGGGGAGCACGACGGTGGGGCGGCCCGCCAGATCGGTGTCGGGGCGGGTGCCTGCGTTCGACAGCTGCGCCTTGACCTGGAGCTTCGACTCCTTGGACTGGTGGTGGGCACCGTGGTTGCCCTGGTCCATCAGGGCGGCTTCCTTCGGCGACAGCTCGACGCAGGCGACCAGGTTCTGGAAACCCGTGCGCGGCTCGTCCTTGACGATGACCGCCGCGTTCTTCACCCAGTCGTGGTTCTCGATCGCCAGCGCGATCTCGTCCAGCTCGACGCGGAAGCCGCGGAGCTTGATCTGGTTGTCGGCGCGGCCGGCGAACTGGACGGTGCCGTCCTCGTTCCAGTGGGCCAGATCACCGGTGCGGTAGAGGCGCTCGCCGCTGTCCGTGGTGAGGAAGCGCTCCGCCGTCAGCTCGGGACGGTCCAGGTACCCCCGCGCGACCTGGACCCCGCCGATGCACAGCTCGCCATCGCGTATGTGGAAGGTCGTGTCGTACGCCGGTCTGCCGATCGGTATCGCGGTCGGGGCGTCCGGACCGGTGACGGCGGCACGGTCGACCGTGTGCGAGGAGGCGTTGATCGTGCACTCGGTGGGGCCGTAGAGGTTGACCAGCTCGGCGGCCGGCAGCTCGGCGAGGAGCTGCGCCGCGAGGTTGCGGGAGAGGATCTCGCCGCCCGAGTACACGCGGCGCAGGGTCGTGCAGGCGGCGAGACGCTCGGTGTCCACGAGGGCCTGGAGGAGGGTGGGGACGCCCTGGAGCATCGTCGCGCCATGGGTGCGGACGGTGTCGATCAGGGCCTCGGGGTCGCGGTGGACGCCCGGCGGGCCCACGGCGACACGGGCGCCGACGGCCGGGGCGAGGATCTCCCACTGGGCCGCGTCGAAGCTCATCGGGGTCTTCTGCAGGACGACCGCGCCCGGGGCGAGCCGGTGTTCCGCCGCCATCCAGCGCATCTGGGCCGCGATCGAGCGGTGCTCGACCATCACGCCCTTCGGCCGGCCCGTGGAGCCCGAGGTGTAGATGACGTACGCGAGGTCCGTCTCCCGGATGTCGTACGGCTCCGGCGCCTCACCCGCGGTGCGCCAGGCGTGCTGGACGGCGTCGCCGAGGGTGACGACGGTCGTGCCCGGCGGGGCGAGGTCGGTGACGCGGGCGCGGAGGTGCTCCTGGGTGACGACGATGCGGGCGGAGCTGTCCTCGATCATGTAGCGGACGCGTTCTTCGGGGTACTCGGGGGAGAGCGGGACGTAGGCGGCGCCGGAGCAGACGGTGCCCCAGGTCGCCGTGACCAGTTCGAGCGACGGGTCGGTGTGGATGCCGACCCGGGTGTCCGCGGTCGCTCCCAGGGAGCGGAGGTACTGGGCCAGGACCAGAGCGCCCTCGGAGAGCTCCCGGAAGGTGAGGGTCTCGTGCTGGTGGGCCACGGCGGTGGCGTCGGGGCGGTGCAGGGTCTCGGCGTAGAGAAGCCGGTCGAGCGTACGCATGACGATCCCTTCTGTGTACGACCCCGCGCCCCGCGTTGCGGGCAGCGCCCGCGCCCGCCGCCCCGCCCGTTGTGGGCATCTGTTCCGCTGGGGCGGAACGGGTGGGCACAACGGAACGGCGCCCCTTGCCGGGCCTAGGCTCCCTGCGCCTGAACCCGCACCCCAGGTGCGGTGCACAGTCGGGTGCGGGCTCAGGCACAAGGGGCGGAGGCGCCGCCAGAGGGCGCCGTCCCGTGTGCC
>NZ_JBHTSA010000040.1:0-67960 GCF_042795405.1 Streptomyces sp. NPDC056480
CGGGAACTCGCCGAGCAGCTGGGGGGCCCCGCCTCCACCGGCTGCCCCGCTCGCGACGCGCCGGACCGCCCGCCCCGCCACGGGGCGCCCGGTCCGTTCGCCCGTGGTCAGAACTCGACCGCGTCCCGGATCAGCGGGCAGGTCATGCAGTGGCCGCCGCCGCGGCCCCGGCCGAGCTCGGCGCCCACGATGGTGATGACCTCGACGCCCGCCTTGCGCAGCAGCGTGTTGGTCTGGGTGTTGCGGTCGTACGTGAAGACGACGCCGGGTTCCAGGGCGACGGCGTTGTTGCCGCTGTCCCACTGCTGGCGCTCGGAGGCGTACACGTCGCCGCCGGTCTCGATGACCCGGAGCTTCGGCAGGCCGAGGCCCTTGGCGACCACGTCCACGAACGGGGTGCCGCCCTCGTCGGTGATGTCCACGCCGGGGGCCTTGTCGCCGGGCCGCAGCGTGAAGGTGTGGACCGAGTCCATGATCTTCGGGTAGAGCGTGACGATGTCCCGGTCGGCGAAGGTGAAGACGGTGTCCAGGTGCATCGCGGAGCGCAGCTTGGGCATGCCCGCGACGATGACACGGTCGGCCGCGCCCCTCTCGAACAGCGAGGCGGCGACCTGGGTGATGGCCTGCCGCGAGGTGCGCTCGCTCATGCCCATGAGGACCACGCCGTTGCCGACGGGCATGATGTCGCCGCCCTCGAAGGTGGCCTGGCCCCAGTCCTGCTCGGGGTCGCCCCACCAGACGGTGGCGTCCTTGTAGTCGGGGTGGAAGGTGTAGATCGCCTTCATGAGCAGGGTCTCGCCGTGCCGCGCGGGCCAGTACAGCGGGTTGAGGGTCACGCCGCCGTACAGCCAGCAGGTGGTGTCGCGGGTGTAGAGCGTGTTCGGCAGCGGCGGCATCAGGTACTCGCGTACGCCGGTGGCCTCGCGGGCCAGGGAGACGTATCCGGAACGGAAGGCGTCGGGCAGGTCGGCCGTCGACAGGCCGCCGATCAGGTGGTCGGCCAGATCGCGGGCCGCGACGGAGTCCAGGAAGGCGCGGGTGTCGTCGATCAGGCCCAGGCCGACCTCATTGGCGATGATCTTCCGGTCGAGGAGCCAGGCGCGTGCCTCGGGGATCGCCATCGTCTCGGTGAGCAGCGTGTGCAGCTCCACGACCTCGACGCCCCGCTGGGTCAGCTTGTTGACGAAGTCGGCGTGGTCGCGCTGAGCGTTCTCCACCCACATCACGTCGTCGAACAGCAGGTCGTCCGAGTTGGTCGGGGTCAGCCGGCGATGGGCGAGCCCCGGGGAGCAGACAAGGACCTTGCGGAGCCGTCCGACCTCGGAGTACACGCCGAGCGCGGGCTTGGCGGAAGCGTCGTTGCTGGTCATGCGGGGCCTTTCGGGTACGGGGTGCCGAGGGGAACGGGTCGGGGAGGACGAGGGCGGGCTCAGAGACTGATCCAGCCGGCCGCGAGGGCCACGACGCCCAGGACGGCACCGGCGATCGAGACGACGAGGATCACCAGTTCGCGCGGGGAGAAGAGCCGTCTGCCCTGCTCGCGCCGGGCCTTGACGAACAGGAAGGTCGCGGGCGCGTAGATGATGAAGGAGACCAGGACGAACTTGAGCCCGGCCGCGAACAGCAGGAAAGCCGTGTACACCGTGGCGAGGGCGGCCACGACCAGCTCGCCCCGGGTGCTGCGGCCCGCCACCTTCTCCCGCTCGGGCCGCACCGCGATCTTCACCGCGAACGCGGCGGCGAGCAGGAACGGGATCAGGCTGAGCGCACTGGTCAGGTCGAGGGCGAAGTTGAAGGCGTCGTCGGAGAACGCCGTGACGACCAGGACGACCTGGCTGAGGGCCGTGGTCATCAGCAGGGCCGGCACCGGCACGTCGCCGCCGCTGGAGCGCCCCAGGAAGCGCGGCATGTCCTCGTCCTTGGCCGCCACGAAGAGCACCTCGGCGGCCATCAGGGTCCAGGCGAGATAGGCACCGAGGACGGAGATGATCAGGCCGACGCTGACGAAGACCTTGCCCCAGGTGCCGACCGCCGCCTCCAGGACCCCCGCCATGGAGGGCTGCCGCAGCTCGGCGATCTCGGCCATCGGCAGGATGCCGTACGACACGATGGTCACCGAGGCGAAGACGGAGAAGACGCTGAGGAAGCCCAGGATCGTCGCCCGGCCCACGTCCTCGCGGCGCTTGGCGTGCCGGGAGTACACGCTGGCGCCCTCGACCCCGAGGAAGACGAAGACGGTGGCGAGCATGGTGCCGCGGACCTGGTTGAACAGCGAGCCGGCGTAGTCGGCGCCACCCCAGTTGTCCGCGAAGACGGAGGCGTCGAAGGAGAACAGGGCCAGGATGACGAAGACGATGATGGGCACGACCTTGGCCACCGTCACGATCCGGTTGATCGCGGCGGCCTCCTTCACCCCGCGCCGGATGAGCAGGAAGAACGCCCACAGCCCGGCCGAGGACAGGATGATGGCGAGAGCGGTGTCGCCGTCGCCGAGCGCCGGCCAGATCGCGCCGATCGTCGACATGATGAGCACCCAGTACGTCACGTTGCCGACGCAGGCGCTCGCCCAGTAGCCGAACGCCGAGAAGAAGCCCAGGTACTCGCCGAAACCGGCCTTCGCGTACGCGTAGACACCGGCGTCCAGGTCCGGGCGGCGCACCGCCAACGCCTGGAAGACGAAGGCGAGCATCAGCATGCCGAAGCCGGCGATCGCCCAGGCGATCAGCGCGCCCGCGACACCCGTCTCCTGCGCGAACCGGCGGGGCAGCGAGAAGACGCCGGCGCCCACCATGGAGCCGACGACCATCGCGGTCAGCGTGACGAGGGTGAGTTTGGCCGCCGGCGGGGACCCGGCGGTGCTGGCGTCTGTTCCGGTATCAGCGTGCGACATGACCTACCTCGGGGGCGACTCGGTGGCCACCCCTTGAAGCGACGAGAGATGACTGAAAGCCGAATCTAGCCGGATAAGACCTTCTTGTCCCTGTACACAACTGTTTGGGCCTCTTGGGGCGGTCCGACCCATGAGCTCTCGGCCATATGGCCCGAATGCCGCAGGTCACCGGGTTAAACCTCGAACGGAGCAAGATCGCCGCTTCGAGGTAATGCCCTCGAAGCGATGGGGTGTACGGGGGGCACCGGCCGTTACTGTTCCCCGGGATCTGGACGGATTCCCAGAGCTTCATCCCTCTTTCTCCCTCTTTCCCTGGTTTTCCCTGCCTTTCCCGCGTCACCGCCTTCACCGCCTTCACCGCCTTTCGAATTCCTCCTCTTTCACTGACCGGGGCACACGTGCGCCGGTCACCACCCCCCTGCGAAGGAGAGCCCGCCCCATGACCGTCGACACGAGCCCGGAAGCACAGCAGGACACCCCCAAGCAGTCCAGCCTCAGCACCGCCGCTGCCCGGAACCTCGCCACCACGACCAAGTCCGCCCCGCAGATGCAGGAGATCAGCTCCCGCTGGCTGCTGCGGATGCTCCCCTGGGTCGAGACCAAGGGCGGCGCCTACCGGGTCAACCGCCGGCTGAGCTACACCGTCGGGGACGGGCGCATCGAGTTCGTCCAGGACGGGGCACACGTCCGGGTGATCCCCCGTGAGCTCGGCGAACTCGCCCTGCTGCGCGGCTTCGAGGACGAGGAGGTGCTGAACGCGCTGGCCGGCCGGTGCGTCCAGCGCGACTTCAGCGCCGGCGAGGTCCTGGTCACGCGCGGCACTCCCGCCGAGGAGATCCACCTCGTCGCCCACGGACGCATCAACCAGACCTCCCTCGGCAAGTACGACGACGAGGTCGCCGTCGCGGTACTCGCCGACGGCGACCGCTTCGGTGAGAACGCCCTTCTGGACTCCGACGCCCGATGGGACTACACCGCCACCGCCGAGACCGCCGGCACGCTGCTCACCCTCTCCCGCGCCGAGTTCGCCGCCGTACTCGCCTCGTCGTCGGCCCTCCAGGCCCACATCGAGGAGTTCAGCTCGCTCCCGCTGCAGCGCCAGAACAAGCACGGAGAGGCCGAGATCGCGATGTCGGCCGGTCACACCGGCGAGGTCGCGCTGCCGGGCGCCTTCGTGGACTACGAGCTCAAGCCGCGCGAGTACGAACTCTCCGTCGCCCAGACCGTCCTGCGGGTCCACACCAGGGTCGCCGACCTCTACAACGGGCCGATGAACCAGACCGAGGAGCAGCTCAGGCTCACCATCGAGGCGCTGCGCGAGCGCCAGGAGCACGAGCTGATCAACAACCGGGAGTTCGGCCTCCTCCACAACGCCGACTTCAAGCAGCGGATCCAGACCCACTCCGGCCCGCCCACCCCGGACGACCTCGACGAGCTCCTCTGCCGCCGCCGCGGCACCAAGCTCTTCCTGGCCCACCCCCGGACGATCGCCGCGATCGGCCGCGAGTGGAACGCCCGCGGCCTCAACCCGGGGACCGTCGACCTCGACGGCCAGCAGGTCCTGAACTGGCGCGGAGTCCCGCTGCTGCCCTGCAACAAGATCCCGATCACCAAGGAGAACACCAGCTCGATCCTCGCCATGCGCCTCGGCGAGGACAACCAGGGCGTCATCGGCCTCCGTCAGACCGGACTTCCGGAGGAGTACGAGCCCGGCCTCTCGGTGCGCTTCATGGGCATCAGCGAGCAGGCGATCATGTCGTACCTCGTCACCACGTACTACTCCGCCGCCATCCTCGTGCCGAACGCGCTGGGCGTGCTGGAGAACGTGGAGATCGCCCGCAGGCACTAGCCGAGCTGTCCCGCGGCCGCCACGACGGCCGCGACGGTCCGGAGCGTCCCGGGCCGGCCGACCGTGCCCGGGACCCCGGACAGCCCACCACCCTCACCAAGGAGTCACGGATGCCCGAACCCGGGCCTTCCCCTCTGCAGTCGAGCCTGCCCACCGCCGCCGCCCACTTCGGGATCCATGTCCTCGGACGGGCGGCCACTCCCGCCGAAACGGCAGGGGCAGTCGCTCTCACGGCCGCGGCCACCGCCGCGACCGGCGCCGGCACCGCGCCCGTGAGCGCTTCCACGCCCGTGACCGCCGCCGCTTCCGTGGCCACCCCCGCACCCGTGGGGCGGCCCCCCGCGCACGTGGCGCCCCTCGCACCCGTGGCACCTGCCGCGCCTACCGCGCCCGTGGCGCCCGCCGCGCCCGTGGCCGCCGCAGCCTCCGTGGTCGCTCCCGCCGTCGTGGCCGCCCCCTCGTCGCCGGCCGGCCTCGCGGTGACCGCGCCGCCCGTCGCCGGGCCGGGTTTCGTCCTGCCCGGGCCCACCGGCCTCGGCACGGCGGCACTGTCCCTGGCCCGGCGTGCGGCGGTCCCCGAGCTGCCGGAGCCCCCGGCGCACCCGGCACCGGTGGTGGGCCGGCCGATCCCGGGCCTCTACTTCCACCCCGTACCCGAACCCGACCCCGTACGGGTGGACGAGGTCAGCCGCAGGATCAAGGCCTGGGCGCTCGACGAGGTGCAGCTCTACCCCGATGACTGGGAGGGCGAGTTCGACGGGTTCTCCGTCGGGCGCTACATGGTCGCCTGCCACCCCGACGCCCCGACCGTCGAGCACCTGATGGTCGCCACCCGCCTGATGGTCGCCGAGAACGCCGTCGACGACTGCTACTGCGAGGACCACGGCGGCTCGCCCATCGGCCTCGGCGGACGGCTCCTCCTCGCGCACACCGCCCTGGACCCGCTCCACACGACGACGGAGTACCAGCCGCTCTGGGCGGAGTCGCTCCACGCGGACGCCCCCCGTCGCGCCTACCGCTCCGCCATGGAGTACTTCGTCGGCCAGTCGACCCCCTCGCAGGCCGACCGGTTCCGGCACGACATGGCCCGGCTGCACATGGGCTACCTCGCCGAGGCCGCCTGGGCCGAGACGGACCACATGCCGGAGGTGTGGGAGTACCTGGCGATGCGCCAGTTCAACAACTTCCGCCCCTGCCCCACCATCACGGACACCGTCGGCGGCTACGAACTCCCCGCGGACCTGCACGCCCAGCCGGCCATGCAACGTGTCCTCGCGCTCGCCGGGAACGCGACCACCATCGTGAACGACCTGTACTCGTACATGAAGGAACTGGACAGCCCCGGCACGCACCTGAACCTGCCCGTGGTGATCTCCGACCGCGAGGGCGTCTCCGACCGCGAGGGCTACCTGAAGGCCGTCGAGGTCCACAACGACCTCATGCGCGACTTCGAGGCCGAGGCCGCCGCCCTCGCCGCGGCCTGCCCCGTCCCGACCGTCCAGCGCTTCCTGCGGGGCGTGGCCGTCTGGGTCGACGGCAACCACTACTGGCACCAGACCAACACCTATCGCTACAGCCTGCCCGATTTCTGGTAAGAAATGGATTTATCTGTGACCAGCACCGAGTACACCACTGTCACCGGCACCTCCGCGTTCGTCCCCTCCCCGGCGACGCCGTACCAGGGCGACATCGCCCGTTACTGGAACGCCGAGGCCAGGCCCGTCAACCTGCGCCTGGGGGACGTCGACGGGCTCTATCACCACCACTACGGCATCGGCGCCGTCGACCACGCCGCCCTCGGGGACCGCCAGGACAGCGAGTACGAGAAGAAGCTGATCGCCGAGCTGCACCGGCTGGAGTCCGCGCAGGCCGAGGTGCTCCTGGACAACCTCGGAGCCATCGGACGTGACGACACGCTCGTGGACGCCGGCTGCGGCCGCGGCGGTTCGAGCGTCATGGCCCACCAGCGCTTCGGCTGCAAGGTCGAGGGCGTCACCCTCTCCTCCACGCAGGCCGACTTCGGCAACAAGCGCGCGAGGGAACTCGGCATCGACGACCACGTCCACGCCCAGGTCTGCAACATGCTGGACACGCCGTTCGAGAAGGGCACCATCGCCGCCTCGTGGAACAACGAGTCGAGCATGTACGTCGACCTCGACGACCTCTTCGCCGAGCACTCCCGCTTCCTCAAGGTCGGCGGCCGCTACGTGACCATCACCGGCTGCTGGAACCCGCGGTACGGCCAGCCCTCGAAGTGGGTCTCCCAGATCAACGCACACTTCGAGTGCAACATCCACTCCCGCCGCGAGTACCTGCGCGCGATGGCCGACAACCGTCTCGTCCCGCAGGCCGTCATCGACCTGACGCCGGACACCCTGCCCTACTGGGAACTGCGCGCCACGTCGTCCCTGGTCACCGGGATCGAGGAGGCGTTCATCAACTCCTACAAGGACGGCTCCTTCCAGTACGTCCTGATCGCGGCCGACCGGGTCTGATCCGACGGGCTCCGTGAGCACCGGGGGCCCGGTCCGTCACGCGACGGACCGGGCCCGTCCGGGCGTCGCCTCCCCGGGCCTCGCCTTTGAGGGCCTCGCTTTCCGGGCGTCGCCTTCCGGGCGTTGCCTTCTGAGGGCGTCGCCTTCCGGGCCTCGCCGTTCAGGCCCGCGCCGCGGCGGCCTCGTCGAGCAGCCGCGCGCGGTCGATGGCCTCGCACCCGGTGGCCGGTACGGTGCACGCGTAGGCGCCCGCCACCGCGCCGTAGAGCGCGCACCGGTCGAGGTCCTCGCCGGTGAGGTGGCCGAAGAGGAAGCCGGCGGCGAAGGCGTCGCCCGCGCCGTTGGAATCGACCACCGGCTCGCGGGGCGTGACGGCCGGTACGTGGACGAGCCCGGCGGCGGTCAGCAGGGAGGCGCCCTCGGCCCCGGCGGTGGCGATCACGACCTCCGCCCGGCCCCGCTCCAGGATGCGGCGCATGGTCCGCTCCCTGTCCGTGAGGGCAGTGGCCGAGACGAAGACGATGTCCGCGCCGTAGGCGAAGGGCTCGTGATACGGGTTCTCTCCGTCCCAGTCGTGCAGATCCGTGGAGAGGGTGAGGCCCGCCTCGCGCAGCAGCGGAAGGGCGGAGGCACAGGGGTGTGTGATCGAGACATGGGCGTGCCGGCTCGCCGAGGCCAGGGGGCGGAGCAGTTCCTCGGGCAGCCGGTCGGACTCCCGGGAACGGCTGTCGTCGTAGAGCGAGAGCCGGCGGCCGTCGGGGCCGACGAGGTTGACGGCCCGCTTCGTCCCGCCGGGCAGGGGCACCTCCGTGAACCCGATGCCCCGGTCGCGGTGGAACGACCGGACGAGGTCGCCCGAGGGGTCGTCGCCGATCATGTCGATGTGGTGCGTCCGCAGACCGAGTGAACTCAGGCCCAGGGCGACGAAGTCGCCGGTCTGCCCGGCGCGGGTCTCGATGCCCGGCCTGATCATGTAGCTGTCGGCGTACGGGAGGGGGAGCTCGGGCACGTACACGATCGTGTCGACGCCCGATCCGCCCAGGACGAGGACGTCGTACCGACTGCTCATCACGGTTCCTCTCGTGCGGGCGGGGCGGCTCAACTGCCCGTGATCACAGGTGAGTCAAGCAGTCCGTGCCACCGGTCGGCAAGATCTTGCAGGGGTTTGCGGGAAGGGCTTGCGGGGATTCGGTCGCAGCCGTCTTCCGGCCGAATGTCCGGTCGTGGTCTGGACCTGACAAGTGGACTGTCGCTACGGTGGCGTGCGCGCTCGCTTGAGAGCGCTCTCAGTGCCTGCTCCCCCCACTAGGAGGCTCCTGTGAAACGTACGTCCGCCCTGCGCGCCGCCGCCGCGGCCCTGCTGCTCACCGTCGGACTCGGCGCCGCCCAGGCGATGCCCGCGAGCGCCGTCCCCACCGCCACCGCCCCCGCCGCCTCGGCGGGACTCCTCGACGCCATGCGTCAGGACCTCGGGCTCACCGCGCGGCAGGCGGAGGAGCGGCTGGCGGCCGAACGCACCGCGGCCCGCGTCGAGTCCGAGGCCCGGAAGGCCGCCGGTGGCTCGTACGGCGGCTCCTGGTTCGACGCGGGCTCCGGGCGGCTGGTGGTCGCCCTCACCGACCGCGACGAGGAGCCCGAGGTCAGGGCCCTCGGTGCCGACACCCGGCTCGTCCGGCACAGCGCGGGTGCGCTCGACCGGGCCAAGGCGCGGCTCGACGCACGCCCCGCCCCGAGCGGTGTCGCCGGCTGGCACGTCGACCCCCGCTCCAACAGCGTCGTCGTCACCGTCGTCCGCGCCGACCGGAACGCGCCCGCCGTACGGGCCTTCGTCGAGCGGGCCCGCGAGACCGGGCCCGTGACCGTCGCCGAGACGGCGACCGCGCCCCGTACGTACGCTGCCGGAACCGTCGGCGGCGACCCGTACTACACCGGCAACGTCCGCTGTTCCATCGGCTTCTCCGTGCACGGCGGCTTCGTCACCGCCGGGCACTGCGGCGGGGCCGGAGCGGCGGTGCGGGGCTGGGACGGATCCGCGATGGGCACCTTCCAGGGCTCCTCGTTCCCCGGGAACGACTACGCGTACGTGAGCATCCACAGCGGCTGGTGGACGGTGCCCGTGGTGCTCGGCTGGGGTGCGATACCGGACCGGCTCGTCAAGGGCTCGGCCGAGGCGCCGATCGGCGCCTCGATCTGCCGCTCCGGTTCCACGACCAAGTGGCACTGCGGCAGCGTCCTGGCCAAGAATGAGACCGTGAACTACAGCCAGGGCGCGGTGCAGCAGATGACGAAGACCAGTGTGTGCGCGGAGGGCGGCGACTCCGGCGGCGCGTTCATCAGCGGCGACCAGGCCCAGGGCGTCACGTCCGGCGGCTGGGGCAACTGCTCGACCGGTGGAGAGACCTGGTTCCAGCCGGTGAACGAGATCCTCAGCCGCTACGGCCTCACGCTGCACACGGCCTGACGGCCTGACGGCCTGACGGCCTGACGGTTCGACGGGAACCTTCAACGCCCTTGCCCGCGAGGGTGGTTGACGAATGGTCTGGACCAACCTACGGTCTGCTGGAGCGCGCGCCACACCTAGGACCACCCCCCCCACGTCCCCAGGAGTACGCATGCCAGCGCCCCGGATCGCTCGTCTCGTCGGAGCGGGTCTCGCCACCCTGCTCGCCGCCGCCACCCTCGCGGCTCCCGTCGCCTCGGCCGCCCCGACCACCGCCGCGGCCGCCCCGTCCGCCGCGGCCGCCGACACCTGTGCCCTCAAGCAGAAGCCCGCGGGCAAGGTGCTCCAGGGCTACTGGGAGAACTGGGACGGCGCGGCCAACGGCGTCCATCCGCCCTTCGGCTGGGCGCCCATCGACGACCCGCGCTTCGCCGCCCACGGCTACAACGTGATCAACGCCGCCTTCCCCGTGATCCGTTCGGACGGAACGGTGCTGTGGGAGGACGGCATGGACAGCACCGTCCGGGTCTCCACCCCGGCGCAGATGTGCAACGCCAAGGCGGCGGGGGCGACGCTCCTCATGTCCATCGGCGGAGCTGCGGCGGGGATCGACCTCAACTCCCGTGCCGTCGCCGACCGGTTCATCGCGACCATCGTGCCCCTCCTGAAGACGTACAACTTCGACGGGATCGACATCGACATCGAGACCGGTCTCGTCGGCAGCGGCAGCATCGGCACCCTCTCGGCGTCGCAGGCCAACCTGGTGTACATCATCGACGGCGTCCTCGCCCGCATGCCCGCCGGGTTCGGACTGACGATGGCGCCCGAGACCGCGTACGTCACCGGCGGCAGCGTCGCCTACGGCTCGATCTGGGGCGCGTACCTGCCGATCGTCAAGAAGTACGCCGACAACGGGCGCCTGTGGTGGCTCAACATGCAGTACTACAACGGCAGCATGTACGGATGCTCGGGCGACTCCTACGCGGCGGGCACCGTCGCCGGGTTCGTCGCGCAGACCGACTGCCTGAACCGCGGCCTCGTGATCCAGGGCACCACCATCCGGGTGCCGTACGACAAGCAGGTCCCCGGCCTCCCCGCCCAGCCGGGAGCGGGCGGTGGCCACATGGCGCCCTCGCTCGTGGCGCAGGCGTGGAACCACTACGGCGGCGCGCTCAAGGGCCTGATGACCTGGTCGGCGAACTGGGACGGGTCGAAGGGCTGGACCTTCGGCGACAACGTGAAGGCCCTCCAGGGCCGCTAGCGCCGCCCGGCGATTCCCGTCGGCTCCGGCCGGACCGGCGCGTGCCGAGCTCCGGACCGGTGATCCAGAACCCGGGATCACTGGTCCGGAGCACGGCAGTTGTGCTTTGCTGGCCGTATGACCCTGCTCGTGACGCGCCGACACGTGGACTACGCGCGCGTCACGACCACGTCCTGTTCCGGCTGACCCCGAGGCCCTCGTCCCGGCAGCCGGCCGTCGCCCGCGCGACCACCGTGCCCCCGTCACACCCCTGAGCGCCACCCTCCGGCAGCCCCTTCGGGCCCCGTCGGCACGGGCCGGCGCGAGCGGCCTCCCGGTGCAAGCCCCGCACACGACGCGCAGACGACACCAGGAGGACCCATGACCACCCGCGACGTCCCCGTCCCCACGACCGAGGCCGGCGTCGACGCCGACTCCGCACGGAAGGCCTTCACCGCCGAGTGGGAGGAGTGGCACCGCGACAAGGAGGCCCGGCTCGCCGCCGAGCACGGCTTCCTCGCCATCACCGGCCTGCACTGGCTCACCGACGAGCCGCAGCGCGTCACCGACGCCCCCGGGCTCTGGTCGACCGGACCCGACAGCGTCACCGTCGAACTCGACGAGGGGACCGAACTCGTCGTCGACGGCACGGTCGTCCGCGGCCGGTACGACTTCGCCGTCATCCCGGAGCGCGGCGGCATCGACGCCGTCTGGGGGGACACCGTGATCGAGGTCGCCAAGCGCGGCGGCCACCACGTCGTCCGGCCGCGGCGTCCCGACCACCCGCTGCGGGTCGCGTTCGCCGGGACACCCGCGTACGCGCCCGACCCCCGCTGGGTCGTCACCGGCCGGTACGTCCCCTTCGCCGAGCCGCGACCGACCACCGTCGGCGCCTCCGTCGAGGGGCTGCAGCACGTCTACGACGCGCCGGGCGCGATCACGTTCCGGCTCGACGGGCGGGAGCTGAGCCTGACCGCCTTCAACGGCTACACCCCCGGCGGCTTCTCGGTGCTCTTCACCGACGCGACCTCGGGCGTCACCACGTACGCCGCCAACCGCAGCCTGCGGATCGACGCGCCCGGCCCCGACGGCGAGGTCGTGCTCGACTTCAACCGCGCCGCCAATCTCCCCTGCGCGTACACCGACTTCGCGACCTGCCCGCTGCCGCCCGCGGAGAACCGGCTGCCCGTCGCGGTCGAGGCAGGGGAGAAGATCCCGTACGAGCGCGGCCCGGTCACCCCGTAGCCGCCCGGCCCGGGATCTCCTGCCCCGCCAGTGCGCTGAGGGCCGCCGCCGCGAGGGCCGTGACGGCGGGCGGCAGGGCCGTGCGCACATCGGGCGCGAAAAGAGGGGAGTGGTTGGGCGGGAGCCGGCCCGCGGAGTCCGCCCACTGGCGCGGGCTCGCGGTACCGGTCATCCAGTAGACGAGGGGGACGTCCTTCTCGCCGTGCAGCGCGGCGCCAGCGCCGCCGTACAGAGGGAAGTCCTCCGATGCCAGCGACGGCGGCCAGTCGGCGACCCGGGCGGCACCGTAGAGCCCGGTGTGGGCGGCGCGGACCGCCCGGGTCGCGGCCGGATCGCCCCACAGGGCCGGGGCGCGGGAGACGACCGTGATCCCGGGCTCGCGCGGGCAGTCGGCGGCGGCGCACTCGGCCCGGACGACGCGCTCCACGGCCGCGAGCGCGCGGTCCAGGGACTCCTCCGTGAGCGCCCGCAGACCGATGCCCAACTCCGCCGTGTCCGGCACCACGTTCACCGCCGTGCCCGCCCGCAGGGTGCCGACGGTGAGCGTGAGCCGGTCGCCCGGGGCGGTCTCGCGGGAGACGATCGTCTGCAGACGGGTGATCACGGCCGCGGCCGTCACCACCGGGTCCACGGTCAGATGGGGCGTCCCGGCGTGACCTCCTCGCCCGTGCACGACGACGTCGAGCGCGACGCTCGCCGCGGTGACCGGAGCATGCGGGGTGCCGTGCGCGACCATCCCCGCCGGCAGCGGCGCGGCGTGCTGGGCGAGGACGACGTCCGGCCTGCCGAACCGCTCGTACAGACCGTCCTCCAGCATCGCTCGCGCACCCGTCAGCGTCTCCTCGGCCGGCTGGCCGAGGACCACGAGGGTGCCCCGCCAGTGGGCGGCCCCCCGGGCCAGGACGTCCGCCGCCCCGGCGGCGGCGGCGAGATGGAGGTCGTGGCCGCAGGCGTGCATGGCGCCGTTCCCGCTCGCGTACGGCAGTCCGGTCCGCTCCTCCAGCGGGAGCGCGTCCAGTTCGGCCCGCAGGTACACCCGTGGGCCCTCGCCGTTGCGCAGGACACCGACCACGCCGTGGCCGCCGACGCCCCGGGTGACGTCGAGGCCCAGGGCGGCGAGCCGGTCCGCGAAGAGCCCGGCCGTGCGGCGCTCCTCGCCGGACAGCTCAGGGGAGCGATGGACGTCCAGATACAGGGTGAGGGCGGGACGCAGTGCCTCTCCGGCCGAGGCGAGGGCGGGGTGGCCGGGCTCGGGCCGGCTCGCCGCGGCGGGACCGGGGACTTCGGGCTGGTTCACGGGGCTCCAGAGGGATGGCGGCGCGCCGCTGGCGTCGCGTGCCAGCGATGTGCGTGCGGGAGACATGCCGAACGGTGAGCGGGTGGCGGTGGAATGGGGGACGTACCCACCCCCGGGCGGTCCCGTTCGGGACCGTGGTCAAGAGGAGGCGCCATGAACAAGGACCTGAGCACGCTCGCCGACGAGATCCTCGAGCTCGAGGCCGAGACGTTCGAGATCTCCGACTACTCGGACGCCAGCGAGGTCGTCCTCGCCGGTTCCACCAGCACCAGCTCGACCTCGACGTGCAGCTCCACCACCAGCACCACCTCCTGCTCGGCCTGATCGACGTCCCACCGGCCGGATCACGGCCGGAGGCGCGCCCGGTGTCCGTCCCTCGGACACCGGGCGCCTTCCGTTCCGCCGCCTCCACGGCCGCTCGGCTACGGGAACGGGTGCGGGACCCGGCGGATCTCGGCGTCGGTCAGATCCGTGGCCCGGTGGCCGCCCCGGCGCAGGGCCGTCCGCAGCCGGGGCAGCAGCGGCGCCCGCTGCCGGTTCCAGCCGAAGTCGATCGGCAGCAGACCCGGCACGAGGGTGCTCACCGTGCTCAGCCCCATCCGCTCCTGCTCGGGGGTGGTCTGGTCGACGACGATCACGTCGTGCCCGGCCCCCGCGAGCATGTCGGTCACGGCCCGTACGTCGTCCCGGAGATCGTCCGTCCGGGGCCGGCCGGCCGACTCCCAGTCCCGGTAGACCTCGTCGAAGGGACGGACCGCCAGGGGCTCCAGATAGCCACGGGCGTGCACCGCCATCCGCGGCAGCCCGTACAGCTGGGCGTGGTCCTTCAGATGGCGGACGAGGCCGAAGTCCTCGGCCATGGCCTCCAGTTCGGCCCTTCGCTCCTGGGTCTGGCGGGAGAGGTGCGGGATGTAGGTGAGCACCTCGGACAGGGCGCCCTCGACCGCGGACCGGGGGTCGAGCGAGGCCGCCGCCGCGAAGGAGAGGGTGCCGGGGCCGCCGTCCCGGCGTACGGCCACCGCCGTGACCACGGGGACCGGCAGGTCGACGCGGTTGTCCAGGACGTGGACGTCGTACCCCTGGAGCGCCGCACGTTCCGCCATGGCCGCGGACGTCCGGCCGCCGACGGTGGCCAGGTCGATCTCGGTGAGTCGGGCGTCGCCGTACCAGGCGTTCAGGAACGCGTCCCGCTCGACGAGTTCGAGGAGCCCGCCGAGGACCGCCTCCTCGAGGCTGCCGCCGATGGCGCAGCCGTTGGAGCACTCGAAGACGAAGTTGTCGGCGGCGAGGCCCGCGCTGTAGTAGACGAGCCGGGAGGGGACCAGGACCGGACGCTCGTCGCGGAGCGACCAGCCCCACTCCCAGGGGATCGCGCGGTCCGGGTCGAAGGGGTCGACCAGCGGATCGTCGCGGTAGGTGCGCGGATCGTAGAAACCGCAGGAGGCGGGGTCGACGGCGTCGTCCCGGAGTTCGTTCCAGGAGCCGGTCACGGGGGTGTGCCCGCCGCGCCGGTGGGTTCCCGCGTACCGTTCGAGGCCCTCCAGGAAGGCCAGGGTGCGGCTGGTGGAGAAGGTGTTCTCCTGGCCGCTCCACGTGACGTCGTTGAGACCGGCGTAACCGCGGACGAAGACGCTCCCGGCGACCGGCGCCGTCGTCGGCGAGGTGACGCTGATCCACGTGCCGCCGCCGAGCGCGCCGCACACCGGGTTGGCGAGCGCCTCGCGGGGCAGCGGGTACGAGGCCGCGGCGCGCAGCCGGTACGTGCCCGGGTCCGGCTTCCGCCGCTCGACGAAGGCCATCGGGCGGGGCCCGGCCGGGGTGCGGTCGGGGGCGCAGTCCGGGCAGAGCGGATCGGCGAGGAGCGGGTACGTGCGGACCGCGAGCGTCGTCAGGTCGATGCGGGACACCTGCGGCAGCGCCCGGTCGGCGGGGTCCGACGCGGCGGGTTCGGCGCCGGGCCCGCCGTCGAGCACCGCCTGATGGAGGGACGCGACCGCGTCGTACACATGGTCGGTGAGCAGCGGCCACACCCCGGCGGGGCGCGGCCCGTCCGGACCGCCGGTCTCCAGCGCGTCGCGCTCGCTGCGACTGCGCAACCGCTGCCAGCGCAGGGCGAGGCAGCGGCCGCAGGCGGGCGCGGTGCCGTCGCCGCCCCAGGGGCCGACGAGGACCGCGGAGGCGGTGAGGTGGACGCGGGCGCCGGCGCGCTCGGCCGCCCACGGGTCCGGGGCTCCCAGGCCGCCGAGCGGTGCGCCGGCGTCCGTGGCACCGACCGGGACGACGGACACGTCCCGTCCGAGACGCGCGGCGAGCGCGGCCCGGAGGCCGGCCCGCGCCTCGTCCAGCGGCAGCGGCAGGGACGGCGTGGTCCCGCCCCGGATGCTCGCGGCGGCGCTCACGACGACCTGGTCCAGCGGAAGGTCTTCACCGCGACCGCGCCGAAGACCAGGGCGAACACGAGCAGTCCGACGCATCCCACCCACACGTCGGAGGAGTCGCCGCGGCCGGCGAGCGCGTGGGACACGGCGTCGTTGAGATAGCGCAGCGGCATGGCCAGCGAGACGTTCTGCAGCCAGGACGGCATCGAGTCGAGCGGGAAGAAGGACCCGGAAAGGAACGCCATGGGCAGCATCAGGAAGTTGGCGACGGCCGCGACCGACTCGGGCGTGTCGGCGAACGACCCGATGATCACCCCGAGCAGCAGGAAGGTGGTGATGCCCAGGATCAGGACCGGGATCAACAGCGGCCAGCCGGAGGCCGGTTCGAGGCCGAACACCGGCAGCATCGCGACCCCGACGAAGAGCAGCGACTGGACGGCGCCGACCACCAGCGCGATCGCGTAGCGGGAGCCGGTGACGGCGGAGAGCGGGGCCGGGGACATCCGGATCAGCCGCAGGATGTCATCGGTCCGCCACTGCATGAGCGTGAAGGCGATGCCGAACACCGCGGCGTTCGCCACACCCCAGGACAGCACGCCCGAGGCGGTGTACGAGAGGTAGGAAAGGCCGCTCCCCTCCACGGCCTGGCCCCGGAAGATCAGCCCGAAGACGACGAGGAAGAGCAGGGGGAAGGCGAACGTGAAGAAGAGGGTGGTCTTGTCGCGGACCTGGGCCCGGTAGCCCGCCCCGGTCAGTGCGGCGTAGGCGCTCATGGTCAGGACTCCGTGGTCTCGGCGTGCGGGTGGGCGGACCTTCCGGCACCGGAGAGGCGGGCGGTCAGATCGAGGTAGACGTCCTCCAGGCTTGCGGAGCGGGTCTGGACGCCGTCGAGTCCGACGAGCTTGTCCACGGCGGAGAGGACACGACCGGACGCGTGGGTCTCCAGGACGAGCGAGCCGCCCTCGACGCTGACCCGTTCGACGCCCTCGATCGCCGCGGCCCGTCCCTCGTCGAGGCGGCCCAGGGGAAGCAGAAGACGGCTCGGGGCCCGCGAGGCGCCGACCAGGTTGTGCGGGGAGTCGGTCACGGCGATCCGGCCGTCCACCAGGATGGCGATCCGGTCGCAGAGAGCCTCCGCCTCGTCGAGGTGGTGGGTGGTGTGCACGATGGTGCGCCCCTCCGCCTTCAGGCCGCGGAGCACCTCCCACAGGGCGCGGCGCGCCTGCGGGTCGAGCGCGGCGGTCGGCTCGTCGAGGAAGATCAGCTCGGGACCGTGGACGAGCGCGGAGGCGATCGCAAGGCGCTGGCGCTGGCCACCCGAGAGGTTCTCGACCTGGACGCCCCGCTGTTCGGCGAGGCCCACGGAGTCGAGGGTGGCGTCCACGGCGCTCCGGGGCGCCCCGTACAGCGCGGCGACCGTCCGCAGGTGCTCGTGGGCGGTCTGCCGCACGAAGAACGCCGAGCTCTGGGTCTGCACGCCGAGCCGGGGGAGCAGCGCGGTGTTGCGGGGCCAGGGGGACTCGCCGAAGACGGCGACCGTGCCCGTGTCGGCCCGGCGCAGTCCCTCCATGATCTCGATCAGGGTGGACTTGCCCGCACCGTTGGGGCCGAGGAGACCGAAGAACTCGCCCCGGTGGATCTCCAGGGAGACGTCGTCCACGGCCTGGCGGTCCCCGTACCGCTTGGAGACTCCCTGGACCCGGACGGCGGCGGTCGGCGAACCGCCCGCGGCGGATGTGGTTGACATGGCCTGTACCTCACTCATGTGGTGCGTGGTTCCTTCGGGTCAGCCGAGAAGGTGGAGTACGAACGTGATCGTGGCCGCAGCGGCGAGGAGCACCAGGGCGGTCGAGCCGAGCGCGTACGCCGTGTAGATCCGCCGGGCCCGTACCGAATAGCCGGCCAGGGCCTCGGCCCCCGGGGCCCCGCGCCGACGCAACGCCAGATAGGTCCGGGTCTCGGGGGCGAGGTGATCGGCTCCGAGGGCGTGGCCGAGCATCCGGTACCCGTCGAGCGGCGGCAGGGGGACGAGATTGCTCAGCGCCTGGATCGTGCCGAGCACCAGCAGTCCGGCGAGCGGGGGATGCTCCGGCGCGTCGGCGGGGAGCAGGAGCCACCAGACGCCGAAGGGCAGCAGGAGCAGCATGTTGAGGTACGCGCCCGCCCCGGCGATGACGAGTTTGGCCCTCCGGCCCGGCAGGAAGAGGTAGTCGTCCACCGTGCAGTAGAGGAGAGCGGCCGGGAACCGCCAGCGGAGGCCGATCTCGGCGACGTGCCCCCCGTAGTGCTGGGCGGCGACTCCGTGCGCCAGCTCGTGGAGCGTGATGCTCGCCCAGAGGAACAGGGCGACGCCCATCAGCGCGAACGGCTGTCGGACCAGTTCGGCGGTGCCGTCGAGCAGCGCCCCCGACCGCCATAAGAGCGCGCCGACGAGTACGAGGACGGCAGCCAGGAGCGGTAGTTGGACGGCCCGGTGGAGGAGGGGGCGCAGGGCGCGGTGCAGCCGGGCGGTGGTCGCGTCGGCGTCCGCGACCATCGGACGGGTGCCGCGCCAGAGGGAGTTGGGGCGCCGTGGGGCGGGGGCCGGGGCGGCCGGATCGGGCGCGCCGACGAGGAGGCCCCGGGTGCCGAGGAGGCCGAGGAGCCGGTTCCAGTGCTCCTCTCCGAGCCGGCGGCCGAACCGTTCCGCGTACACGGGTGCGAGGTCGTCCAGGTTTCGCGTGCCGTCGAGGCGCGATATGAGGAAGTGCTCCTTGATCCCGACCTCGAACGCGGCTCCGGTGACGGGGTGTCTGACGAGGTGGACGGTCCGGGAGCCGCGCAGGAGGGGCGGGCTGAGGAGCACCCCCGGCCGGAGAGCGGGGCGATAGGCCCGCGCGGCGGTGGCGGTCACGCGTCCACCGCCGCGACGTGCGGGTCTCTGAGGACCTGGCCGAGGACGAAGGAGAGATAGGCCTCGTCGCGGATCGTCACATGCAACCGGTTGTTGGTCATGTGCATATAGGGGGAGAGGAGCCGGGGGAGTACCGACGGCAGATGGGTGAGCGGCGCTGTCGGGACGGCCTCCACCGGATCCGCGCGCAGCTGCCCGGTGTCCTCGCGGGCGGGACCCTCACGGAGGGGGAACAGCAGCTCGCCCCGGCCCGCCGACTCCGCGATGCGACCCCGCAGTTCCAGGCAGTGCTCGGCCCAGCCCCGCAGGAAGGAGGGGAGTCGCTCCAGCTCGCCGCTCGCGATCGCGGCCCGGACGGCGGCGAACCGGCGGCCCAGGGCGGGTGCCATCTCGGCGTAGTTCCGCTCGTACTCCTTCGACCCGATGAACCCGGTCCCGGGGAAGGCGCGGTGCCAGAACGCGTAGTAGCCGTCCAGGTAGTCGGCGAGCCGGTCCTCCTCCGGCAGGAAGCAGCTCGCCATCACCATCATCAGCTGCGCGGAGGTGCCGAGGAGCACGGTGCGGAGGTGGAGGTTCATGGTGCGGAAGGCGTCGACGACCAGCTCGCTGGAGTGGCGGAAGTGCCACTCGGCGAGCTCGACACCGGCCGGACCGCCGTACTTGGCGTACTCGGGGGCGTACGGCTCCTCGCTGAAGGTGTTGTTCGGCCGCAGCCTCATCCGGCCGTCGTCGCCCATGAATCGCCCCCGGTCCTCGCCGGGGAACTCTATGTCGAACAGGGCGTTGTAGAAGTCCTTGAGGAAGCCGGAGTCGACCTCGTACAGCGCGGGACGGCCCTTCAGGAAGGCGGTGAGCGCCTCCTCGGCCCGCCGTCGCACCTCGGGAGCGGCGGCCGGGCTCGCGGGGCGGAACCGCAGCCGCACGTGCGGGCCCTCCAGCCAGTAGTTGATGAAGAAGTGACCCGCGAGCAGCCCCTCCTCGGTGAGCCGGGCGACGAGCGGCCGCACGCAGTCCACCAGCATCGGCCGTGGGCTGGCGGCGTAGAAGACGTGCAGGGCGATCCACTCGCCCGGTTCCCCGGCGGGGGAGCCGGGAGCAGCCGCTCCGGGGCCGGGTCCGACATGGGGCGCGGCGGCGGGTGCGGACGTGGGGTGCGGGGAGATCAGTTCCGGCATGTCGGGCCGTCCTCGGTGCGGTGGCGGGAAGTGAAGGTCTCCACGGCCAGTTCGGCCACGTGCCGGCCCTGGGGGGAGGTCAGGTGCAGCGCGTCCTCGGCCGGGAGCATCTCGCGCAGCGCCACCCCGGTCCCCGGCTCCCGGTCCACCAGGGCGTCGAACGAGGTCAGCGACAGCGGACTCGCGAAGTCCAGGTACACGGGCTTGGCCCCCAGGGCCCTGCGGCCCTCGCGCAGCACCGTGGCGAAGACCTGGTCGGGCAGGCCGTGCCGGTGCTGCCAGCGCCGCCACTCCAGGTACCACGCGGCCTCGTCCGCTCCGGGGCGGCGGGCCGGCAGCACGGCGGCGTCCGCCGTCCACGCACGACGGCTCACCACGATGTCACCGTGGACCACCCGTGGCCTGCGCGTGACGCCGTCGACGGCCGGACCCTCGGGAACGCCGCCCCAGACATCGGTCGGGGTCATGGAACTCGGCGAGAGCAGCAGCAGGGTGCGGGGGATCTCCGGCAGGGCCACCGGCACGAGGTACCCGAGGTAGACCGGCACGACCTCGCGGTCGAGCCGGCGCGAGCGCAGGACGAGACGGTCGGTCCCCTCGTCGTGCTCCAACGACAGGTCGCCCAGGTCGAGTCGGGCATCCTCCGGAACCGTGGACGTCTCGCCGGGACACACGATCTGGTAGTCCGTCAGCCTGCCGTGCAGATTGAGGTTGCTGGTGACGGGACCACCGGTCAGCTCGGCGAACACCGCGCCCCGGGGGCTGCGATCGCGCAGCTCGGCGCGCAACCGCTCAGACAGCCCGGCGCCGCCGGGCGGCGGGGCCCCCGTCACCCCGTCGTAGGCGTGGGTGAAACGGCTGAACGGGAAGGCGAGCCCGCCGTACGAGCGGTTGAGGACCACACGGTGGCCTGCCTCGCCGTCCGGGGTGGGCGGCGTCACCTGGAGGTGATGGCTCTGGGGGACGAAGTCGCCCACGAGCGGCTCCATTTCACCCGAAACGGCCGCGAGCAGCTCGCCGGGAAGCCGCAGTTCGCCGTCCGTGCCGCTCCGCTCCCATGACTCCCACGACTCCCGCATTCCCGCGACGAAACGGCGGCGGGCGTCGTCGAGGGCGCGCAGCGCGGGCTGGCCGAGCCAGTTCTCCTCCGGGACGTACTCCCCGTGCGCGTCGAACGTCGTGCGCTTCGCGGCGAAGGAGACGTACTGGTCGAAGAAGTCCTCGTGGAAGTCGTGCACGAGGCCGAGCAGATCGTCGCAACGGCCGCCGCGCCCGTAGCGGGCCACGAAGAAGCCGTGCAGGGTGATGCGGTGCGGAAGCGTCAGGTCGAACAACGGCAGCACGCCCTCGACCGCCCGCAGGGCCCGCCCCGTCGCATCCGTCAGGAGTCCGGTGCCGCAGGGCAGGTCGGCGCCCGCGCTGACATCCTCGTAGAGCAGCGTGCGCGGCAGCGTGGGTTCCTCCGCTCCCAGCCCCCTCTGGACGTCGAGGAGTTGCTCGCGGAGGGTCCGCAGGAGCACGCGCCGTTCGGCGAGACCCGCGGTGGGGTACGCGGCCAGGCAGGCGGCCGGACCGTCAAGGGCGTCGGCCACCCCGGCGGCCCACGGGGCCGCCAGATCGCGCAGGGCGAGCTGGAACGACCGCAGCGGGTCGGGGCTGTGCACATCGGTGCGCAGACACGGGACTTGGACGATGCCGAGCTGGAGCAGCGCGGCGGCGTACCGCTCGCACTCGGCGGTGTCGGCACCGTGCTCGGTCCCCAGCCACGCGACCAGGTCGCGGTGGCGCAGCCCCGCACGCTCGTCGAGGAACGCGAGCAGCCGCTCCAGGGCGCCGCTGCCCCGGAGGTAGAACAGCCGGTCGCGGACGGAGTCGAAGGTGACGGACGCGTCGTCGTCGCCGCTCGTCACCCACTGCCGTACGTAACGGATCCGGTCCTCGTCACGGCCCCAGCCCGGGGACAGCGCGACGGGCAGGTCCTGGCGGTGCGCGGGGTCGGCGAGGATCAGCTCGGCGAGCCGGCCCAGGGCGACCACATTGAGCCGTACGTGACCGGTCCAGGCCTCCGGCCCGCCGATGCGCAGGTCGGCGCCCTCGCCCGCCCCGGCCTCGAAGACCCCGGTCGCGACCGGGGTGAGCGTGCTGAACGGGCTGGTCTTGCACGCCGTGCGGTAGAGGTACGCCAGCGCCGACCGCTCGATCTTCCGCATCCGCTTGTCCGGGTCGGGACGGGTGTCGCCCAGATAGGCGTCGAGCCGGCTGTCGAGCACCGGTGACGCCAGGAGCAGGCCCCGGCGCAGCGGCTCCCGGGAGAGCGCGCTCCGCAACTCCCCCCGTGCGGTGCGCAGTTCCTCCGCGAGGAGGGACGGGCCCGCGCCGAGGAGTTCGGCGTGTGCGACGCGGTCGTCCAGCCAGGCGGAGACGCGCGCGCCGGCAGCCGCGTCGAGTCCGGCCACGAGCCGTGCGGCCGACGCCGGGTCGGCGGGCAGTCGGTTGTTGAAGATCTGGCGGCGCAGGGCGAGGAGCGCCCGGCGGGCGTCGTCGCCGACGGCGTCGGCCGCCTCGACCAGGGCATGGAGCTCCTCGCTCAGCGCGGCGCCGCCGCCGGAGAGACGCCTCTCGCGGGTGAGGACCTCGTCGGCCCAGTCACGGGTCCGAGGGCAGCGCAGCCCGTGCACGGTCTCCATGGGAAGTCCGGCGGCCCGGAGCAGGAAGCGCCGGCCCACCTCCCAGGTGACCTGGGGCGGGAGCAACGTTCCGGTGCCGGCACCGGTGTCGATGGCGCTGGTGTCGGCGTCGGTGTCGATGTCGACGGGGCTGGTGTCGGCGTCGGTGTCGACGGGGCTGGTGTCGGCGTCGGCGCTGTCACCGGTCCCGGTGCTGGTGCTGGTCAGCAGTGTCATCGCGGGTCCCCCTCAGGCGATCTCGTGACGGAAGTCGGCGGGCCCGGGGCGTTCGTTGCCGAGCGGCATGATCAGCAGCGGCGCCTCCGCCGTGCCCTCGAGGCCGAGCCTCTCGACGAACGACACGTTGTCGAAGCCCAGAGCCACCCCCGCGCCGAGCGACAGGGCGGACGCCGCCAGATAGAACGTCTGGGCCACGGCGCCCGCCGTGCCGACGGCGAGCCGGTAGCCGCGGTCCCCGACCGCGTCCAGGACGGCCTTCGTCCGGACCGTCGGCACGAGGACGACGCCGGCCTGCTCCAGGTTGTAGTTGGCCAGGAAGTAGTTCTCCTGGAGGAACGCTCCCTGGGGGCCGGGGACGACGAGCGCGAGATCGCCCGCGTCGGGGTCGTAGACGTAGGCGCCGGGCGCGATGTCCTGGACGTGGTTGACGAAGGCGTACAGACGGACCTGCCGGAGCGTGCCGTCCGGATCGGCCTCCCCGCCGAGGAAGGTCGCCGCGCAGGCCGCGAGCACGGACGACAGCTGGCCGGGCGTCACGGGGTCGGCCGCGTCGAAGCGTCCGAAGCTGCTGCGCCGGCTCCGCAGCACGCGGCGCACCGGCACCTCGGGGAAGGCGGGCGCGGGAAGCGGGACCCGGGTGCCGCCCGCGGGGACGGGCCGGGCGGCCGCCGGGGCGAGCGCGCCGGGCGCGGGCCGGTCGGCGGCGCCGGACACGGTCGCCGCGTGCATCGCGAGCACCGTGGGGAACTCGATGACGGTACGGGAGCGTTCGACGTCCCGGTGCCGCACCGACGGGTCGGAGCCGTCGGCCGCCGCCCGGTCGCCCACCGCCGTCCGCGGCACGGTGCCGCCGCCCTCCCAGCGCAGGGGCACGACGGCGAACACCCCCTCCTCCTCGCCGGCCGTGCCGAGCAGGCCGTTCAGCCGGGGCTCGTCGAACCACAGGACGGGTGCGGTCCGCAGCCCGTGCGCGGCGGCCCAGACGCGCCAGGTCTGCACGAGCGTCCCGACATCGGTGCAGACCACGTGGTAGCCGAAGCTGTTGTACTTGAAGGCCGTCTGCCAGTACTTCACGCCGAGGATCAGATACTGGTCGGTCTCCAGGGCCTCGGCGGGCGCGTCCGGACCCAGCGCCTCGCGCACCCGCGCCGTCACGTCCCCCGTCAACAGCCGCTGCACGGCGTGCCGCTGGACGTCGTAGTAGTGGATGCCGGGCGTGAGCGGGCCGGAAGGACCCGAGGCCCAGTAGACGCCGACCGGGTAGAGACCGCCGCCGCCCGCCGTGCCCCGCGACCAGTTGGCGTGGGTGTAGAACGGCAGCCCGGACAGGTCGCTGTTGGCCTGGACTCCGAGGCGGCGGCCGGTCAGCCCGTACGAGTCCTTGAGCATCGCGGACAGCAGGGGAAGGGTGAAGCCGCCGGGCGCCCCTGGCGGACCGGCCGGATCCGTGTCCGACGGTCCGCCGCCGGACCGGGGGAGAAGGCCGGCCCCCGCGGGCGCGTCGGCCAGGCCGTCCCCGTCGGGCAGGGCGTACGACTCCACCCCCGGATAGAACTTGCCCCTGCGCGGCCCGTCGGGCCAGTCGGGGACGAAGTCGGCGGGTTCCATCGGAACGCGGCCGCGGTACAGGACGGCATTGGCGTACTCATGGGCGTACCCCATGGGGTCGGCCTCCTTTCGGACGGCGTACGGGAAGGGAGCCGCTACGGGAAGGGATGCGGGGCGGGGTGGAGTCCGGCGGCGCCCAGCGCCGCGTGCGTCCGGGGCATGTGACGGGCCCGCTGCCGGGACCAGCCGAAGTCGATGGGCAGGAGTCCGGGCACCAGGACCTTGACGGTGTGCAGACCGAGCGCACGCTGCTCCGGCAGGGTCTGGTCGACCACCACCACGTCGAAACCCGCTGCGGTCACCGCGCCCACGGCGCGCAGCAGGTCCTCGCGCAGGTCCGTGGCGGCGGTGGCGCCGTCGGCGTCGGGCCACGCGAGGTCGGCGACCGCGAGGGGAGGCAGGGGGTCCCGCTGTCGCAGCAGGAAGTCGGCGTGCCGGCCCATCTCCGGGACGCCGTAGACCAGCGGGTGGTCGTGGAGGGTGGTGACCAGGTCGAAGTCGGCGGCCATCGCCCGCAGCCGTGCCTCGTCGCGCCGGGTCCGGCCGACGAGGTTCACGGAGTCGGTGGCGATCTCGGAGAGCGCGGAGTCGAGCGCCGACTCGGGGTCGAGTCCCGCGCCCGCTCCGAAGCACATGCGGCCCACACCCCCGTCGAACCGCTCGGCGCACGCGGTGACCACCGGGACCGGAAGGTCCGCCCGGGTGTCGAAGAACCGCGCCCGGTACCCGTACATGGCCAGCCGGTCGACCATGTGCCGGGTGCTCGCCCGGGTGCTGGTCGACGGATCGATCTCGCGCAGCGGCACCTGCCCGTACCAGGCGCGCAGGAAGGCGTCCCGCTCGATGACCTCCATCAGGCCGAAGTAGACGGCCTCCTCCGTACTGCCCCCGGACGCGCACCCGTTGGAGCTCTCCTGCACGAACCGGTTCTCCAGGCCCGGCGCGTGGTAGTACGCCAGGATCTCCGGCACCGCCCGCGGCGCCGCGTCGCGCAGCGACCAGCCCCACACCCAGGGGATCTCCCGGTCCGGGGCGAAGGGCCGCACCCGGGGGTTGTCGCGGTGGAACGCGTCCGCGTACAGCCCGGTCTCACGCGGGTCCACCGCCGCCGGGCCGAGGTCGTCGAGTGAAGCCCGGAGACGGGCCGGCCGGGTCCGGGCGCGCATCCCCGCATAGCGCTCGAGACCTTCGAGCACCCCGATGCGCCGGCTGCGCGCGTAGCTGTCGGCGTGGCCGCCCCAGAACGTCTCGCGCAGGTACGCGCCGGAGCGGGACGAGAAGCAGCCGACGGTGGCCGACGTGGTGGTCGAGGCGACGTCGAAGACGACGGACGGGCCGATCGCGCCCCAGTGGGGGTTGGCGAACGCGTCCACGGGCAGCCGGTAGTCCTCGATCCGGCGGACCCGGAAGACGCCGGGCCGGTACTTGGGCGCCGGACGCAGCGTCAGCGTGGCGGCCTCGGCGGTGTCCTCCTCGGGAATCCCGCAGGAAGGGCACTCCGGGTCGGGCACGAGCGGATGGCTCCGCACGGTCAGGGAGTCGAGGTCGATCAGATGGACACGGGGGTACGGGCCGGGCGCCGGTCCGTGTTCCGCGAGCCCCGCGACCAGGGCGGCGACGGCGGTGGCGGCGAAGGGCACGCCGTACGGCCAGCCGCCCGCGGACCGGGTCTCCGACCCGAGTTCGAGCCCCTCGCGCAGGGGCACGGAGCGCACTCCCTGCCAGCGACGCCGGAGACAGGTCGCGCAGCCGGCGCGGTCCGTGCGGTCGGTTCCCCCGGGCGGCGCGGGCCACGGACCGACGATGACCTGCCGCCCGTAGAGGTGCACGGGGAGCGGACGGCCGGCGTCGGTGGAGTTGCGGAGGGGCCCCTGCCCGTCGGTGGTGGCCGCGTACGCGTCCCGCACGCCGAGCGGGGCGACCGTCACGCCCGGCAGGGGGCCGCCCGCTGCGGCCCCGATCTCGTCGAGCGCCGCGCGCAGGGCGGCGGCGAACCGGGACGAGGACCCGGCGCGGGCACCCGCGGCGGGTGCGACGGAGGCACCAGAGGAATCGGAGGCGCGTGAGGTGTTCGGTTGCGGCGGCGCCACGGTCTCAGCGCTCATCGGCGGCCGCCCGGGTGAGCAGGACGCGCACGGTGTGGATGCCCGCCGTCGGCAGGTCGGCGGCGTGGGTCGGTACGACGAAGGCGTCCCGGCCCGTGGCGGCGAGGCGTTCCAGGACGTGGGGCCAGTCCACGGGACCGCCCGGAACCTGCGCGGACTCGACGCCGGTGACCGGCACGACGGCCGCGGCCAGGTCCCGCAGCAGCGGGTCGCCCTCGTCCGTGCCCCGCCCCTCCCCGGCGAGCTGGACCTCTCCCAGGAGGTCCCGTACCGCGTCCACGGCGGCCGAAGTCAGGTCCAGAGCGGCGCCGACGGCCCAGCGACCGGGGTCCGTGTCGCCTGCCGCCGTCCTCGCCAGGACGACCGACGCTCCGGAGTGCGCCCGCTCGCCGAGGTCGAGCAGCTCGACGGTGAGGCCGAGCAGAGCGGCCGACCGGAGGAGGAACGTCGTCTCCGGGTCCGCGCCGAACACCTCGGGTGCGATCGGGGTGGTGTCACCGGACCCCGTCACCGCCCGGCGCAGGGCGTCGTGGGCGAGGGCCGAAAGGAGTCCCGCGGCCGCCGCCTCCGGGAGGTCCGAGCCCGCCCCGGCTCCCGCCCTGGTCGGCTCGAAGCGACGGTCGGCGTTGTCCGGGCCGAAGGGACGCACGGCGCCGGTGGGCACCCGTACGACCTCCTTGCCGAGGAGCGAGGTGGCCGGGGTCCAGTGCGTCGCACCGCCCGAGCCGCCCGTGCCCGACGCGATGGTCAGGGCGTCGGGGGACACCGGCGGCAGGGCGTCGAGCGGGTCCGCGAAGACGGCGGCCGGGACCACGTGTTCGGCGTAGACCACCGCCGCCGCGTTCAGCGCCCGTAGCCGGGCACCGGCCGTGTGGTGCACGTCGAAGGCCGTGATCGTACGGGTGCCCCGCGCGCCCAGCCCGAGGACGACCGAGCCCACCTTGAGGGGTGTCTGCGTCAGCGGTTCGTCGGCGTACGACGTGAAGACCCCCGTGAAGGGGCGGACGAGCGCCGAGCGCCGCTCCAGCTCGGCGAGCGGTCCCTGGGCGGCGTCGTCGTCGGGGGCGGTGGCGACCGTCGGCAGGAACGCCGGACGCGCCGGCGCCGACGTCACGTCGACCGGCTCGGGCAGGCCCGCGGCGGACGAGCAGAACGGACAGCGCGGGTGGGCGAGCAGCGGTTCCGACGCGACGTCGAGGCTGGCCATGGACTGGACGAGCACCCGGTCCCGGGTCTCGGCCGGCAGGGCCTCGGTGACCAGCCGGAACACCTCGTACCCGAGGAGGTTCCCGAGCATCGCCGCGAGCGGCCCGGCCGGCCGGAGGCCCGGCGTACCGGTGCCGAGGGCGAGACCGCTCCACAGCTCGGCGGCGTCCGAAGCGGCCGCGCCGCCGGCCGCGCCGAGCCGGAGCGCGGCACAGGACCAGCAGGACGCCGAGTCCGCGGTCGTCGCCGGGCCGACGACGGCCGACCCGCCGAACGTCCAGGCGGGCAGCAGCGTACGACCCCGCGGCACACCCTCCCGCAGCAGCGGCAGCACGAGCCCCGGTACGTCGGACCCGGCGGCGGCCACCACGACGTCGTACCCCTCGTACGCCGACCAGGCCTTCCGGCCGCGGTCCGTGTCCCGCCCCGGCAGCAGCGGCAGTTCGACGGGGCAGCCCTCCGCGGCGAGGGCGGCGGCCTCCTCGCGCACGGCCGCGAACTCCTCCGGCGTCACACCGGCGCGGCCCTCGGCGAGCGAGCGTTCGACCCCGACGGCGGCGCAGCCGTTCCGGACGAGGGAGAGCACGCACCAGCGGGCCACCGGGCCGTCGCCGAGGACCGCGACCCGGGTCTCCCGGAAGCGAGCGAAGCGGCTCGCGGCGGCGTCGGCGTAGTGATCGATGTACGCGATCTGCGGGGCGAAGCGGGCCGCCGCCTCCGGAGAGGGGGTGGGCCCGGCGGCCGTCTCGTCCGGCGCCGGTACGGGGCGGGCGAAGCCGCGCCCGTAGAGCGCCTGCACCAGCTCGCCCACCATGGCCTTCTGCGTGTCGCCGAACCCCGCGCAGATCTCCTCGACCGCTCTGCTGCCGTCCAGGTACGGCATGAGGAGCGTGGCGAAGCGGTAGCCGGACCTGGCGGTGAGCTGGAAGCCGCCGTCGGCGTTGTGGAAGATCACGCCGTCGGGGGTCTGGGTGAACAGGACATCGCGACGGACCCGGGGCCGGGTTCCGGCGATCTCCGCGTACGACGTAAGGGTCATGCGTGCGTCACACCTCTCGTAACGGGGTGGGTCGGGCGTGCCGGGTACGGCGAAGGGGGCGCGGGGGAGGGAAAGGAGCCCCCGTCGTCACCTCAGGGCGGCGGGCCTGGTCCCGTCCAGCTGCGGGAACTCCCCGTGCCGGGGCGGGCGCAGCAGCGCGGGGGCGTGGCCGGCGGAGGAGCCGGCCGCACGGCGGGCGTGCGCCCGCAGCAGATCGTGCGTCCAGAACGCGCCGGGCTGCCCCTCCTCCAGGAGACCCGCGTCGAGGAGACGCTCCATGACCTGCTCCGCCGTGTCCTCCGGAAGACCGAGGAGCCGGGCCGCCCCGGAGGTGGTGAGCGGGTGGTGGGGTGACGCGGCGAGGCGCAGATGAGCCTCGGCGAGCGGCGGAGGGAGCCGCTTGACGGCCTCGTCGAGCCGCTGCGGCACCGACATCCGGGGATCGTCGGCGAGGCTGAGCCGGCCGACGGGGTCGTGCCGGAGCCAGTCGGCGTAGTCGGCGAGGCGCAGCCGGGGCCGGGTGAGCAGCCGGGCCGCGGCGATCCGGAGAGCGAGCGGATGGTGGCCGCAGGCGGCCGCGAGGGGGAGCGTCGCGGTGGGCTCGGCGGCGATCCGCTCCCGGCCGAGGACGGCGGTCAGCAGCGCCTGTGACTGCTCCGGATCGAGGGAGCCGAGCCGGTGCACGGTGCCGCCGTGGGTGGCGACGAGCGCGGCGAGCCCCATCCGGCTGGTGACGATCGCCGCGCCGCAGGCGTACGCGGTCAGCAGCGGGCGGACCTGATCGGGGTGGACGACGTCGTCCAGGACGAGAAGGGAACGGCTCCGGCCCCGGCCCCGGCCGGTTCCGGGCCCCGCGGGGAGCGCGCTGCGGAGCTCGTCGGCGGCCTCCTCCGCCGGGCGGGGGCTGCCGTCCGGACGGGTCAGCGGCACCAGGAGGCAACCGTCCGGGAAATGACGGCCCACCAGATGGGCGACGTGCAGGGCGAGGGCGGTCTTGCCGATGCCGGGAGCTCCGGAGAGGACGGCGAAGGGTGCCCGCTCGGTGTCACCACCGGGTCTCTCGCTCGTCAACAGACGCACCAGGGAGTCGACTTCGTGCTCCCGTCCGGTGAACCCGGGGACGGAGGGTATGGGCGCGGGCGGGAGCGGCGGCGGCGAGGGGACCGGGGCGGCGAGGGAGCCCCGGTCGGCGGAATCCGGAGAGGTCGGAGGGGCCGGAGAAACGGGAGGGGCCGGAGAGGCTTGAGAGGTCAGAGAGGTCAGAGAGGTCAGAGAGGTCGGAGAGGTTGGAGAGGTTGGAGAGAGCAGAGAGGTCGGAGAGAGCGGCGAGTTCTGAGGGTCCTGAGGGCCCTGAGGGCCCTGCGCCTGAGGGGCCGCGGTCCGTTCCGTCGGTGCCGCCCGTCTTCGTGTCACCTCGACGCCGCCGAGGTCCTCGCCCCGCAGGATCGCCAGCTCCAGGCGCCGGAGTTCGGCCCGCGGATCGACGCCCAGCCGTTCGCGCAGATGGCCCTTGATCCTTCGGTACTCCGCGAGCGCCTCGGTCTGCCGGCCCGTCCGGTACAGGGCCTCGATCAGTTGCTCGGCGAACCGCTCGTGGGCCGGGTATACGCGCGTAACCTCCCATAGATCAACGAGTGCTTCGCGACATCGGCCGTGCTCCAGTTCGATGTCGCAGACCCGCTCGAGCACCCTCAGCCGTTCCTCCGCGAGCCGGGGCACCTCGTCGCGGTGCAGCAGGTCGGAGGGGACGTTGGACAGCAGGCCGCCCTGCCACAGGGCGAGCGCGCTGCGCAGCGTGTACAGCTCGGAGTCGTTGCCGGCCGCGGCGGCCCGCTCGACGAGCCGACGGAAGTGGAGCAGGTCGAGCGTCTCGGCGTCGGCGTCGATGCGGTAGCCGCCGGCGACCGCGACGACGGCCTGGTGCTCGATGCCGTACTTGGCGAACAGCCGCCGCAGACGCAGGACACAGCTCTGCAGGGCGGTCTTGGCCGTCGTGGGGTGTTCCTCGCCCCAGACGATGTCGCGCAGGCGGTCGGTGGAGACGATCGAACCCGGCCGGATGAGCAGTGCGGCGAGCAGCGCCGTCGGTTTGGAGGGCGGGAGCATCACGATGTCCCGCCCGTCGGTGACGCTCAGGGGCCCGAGTAAATGGAATCGCACCGTCGTGTTCGCCTTCCTCGTCCGCTCGTGCCGGGTGGGCCCTACGGTCGGCCGGAGTCGTGCGGCCGGGGGCGGGAGGTCGGGGGCCGGGCGGGTGCAGCGGGCATGGCGAACCACCGGGGAAGGCAGAGGGAGGCACGGGGGAAGGTGCGACGCGCTGGGCTGCTGCGGCCGCGGAAGCGGCCTGGGTGGGGGCGAGGGCGTGGGTGACCCCGGTCGGCGTCAGGGTCAGGAGGAAGGTACAGCGGCGGTGCCGGGGAGGGGACGGGGCGGGACCCCTTCCGGACATCTGCCGGTGCGTGGTTGACGGTGCGGTCCGGGGCGTGCAGCGTGGTGGGAGTGCGCGGGCCAGGGAGAGCGTTGATGAGGTCATGACACTCTCTGTCCGTTATGCGGACGACCGTCAGGAACGAGCCGCCGCCCTCGGGAGACCGTCGACGGAGTACGCCCGACGCAAAGAATGGCCACTTTCCGACCGTCCGACATCGGCACCGGTGGCCGTGAACGGCGGCGGCCCGGGACGCCGCCGGGGTCGGGGTCTCACCGCCCCCGTGCCGTTGCCGGGTCCGTGCCCCGTGACCAGCGTGAACGACGCATCTCGACGGAACGTCCCCTATGCGAACGGCGGATGAGCCGCGACCGGTCGCCGTCGGAGGTCCCGTCCCGTCGCCGGCCGCGAGGCGGGCCTGGTGACTTCCGGCCAACGCGACGGGAACCCTCGGAGGCGCTGACGGTCCACCGCGTCCGCCGGCGGCCTTGCTCCGCACGGCGCCGCCGCCCCGCGAACGGGGTGCGATCAGCGTGTGATCAGCGTCACGCGCGCCCTCCGTGATGATTCCGGACCGGCTTCCGCTTGATCATCCGGCGAATCACGCCGCTTCGAAGGGGAAGGGTGATCACGTATGGACCGCGAAATCCTGAAGCTGTCCGCGGCCGACATGGGGCGTCACGCAGCCGAGTTCGTGGCGCGTGCCACCACGAGGGCGAGGCTTCCGCTGGACTACACCGCGGCGAGCCTGCGCGTCGTCGACCGGCTCATCGACGGTCTCCGGCAGGGCGGCGCAGGACGGGAGGACGTGGCCGGGCCCCTGATCGGCATCGGCGCCTACGTCGGCGAGGTGCTGGTGCGCGAGGCGGGCGCGGTCTGGATCGACATCCCTCCGGAGCACCTGCTCCGGTCCGTCTTCACCCACCCCGTCGGGACACGGATGCCGGACGGCCGGGTGTGGAACCCGCTCGGCCGGACCGTGAACCGTTTCGAGATCGGACCGCAGGAATCCCTCCAGACCTACTTCCTCACCCTGCACGGCCGACGGCCGCCACGAACCCGCAGACGGCCGGTCCGGGCACCGGACGGCCTGGCGGCGGGCCTCTGCTGACGGTCTGACAGGATGACTTCCTTCCGGTGGACCGCGGCAACCGGAGGTTCGTGAACGTACCGGTGGCGAAGAGGATCGTGTGGACGAGGGGACGGGGCGCACGCCCACCACGGCACGCGACTCCGCACTCGGCTCGGCCGTCGCACGGGCGCAGGAGGGCGACGAGGAGGCCTTCGCGTACGCGTACCGGGCCGTCTACCCCGGGCTCCTCGGCTACCTGAGGGGCATCGTCGGCGAGGACGCCGAGGACGTGGCATCAGAGGCCTGGCTGGAGATCGCCCGCGACCTCGGCCGGTTCCGCGGCGACGGCATCGGCTTCCGCGGCTGGACCGCGACCATAGCCCGGCACCGGGCACTCGACCATCTGAGGCGGGTTCGGTCCCGTCCCCGGCCGGCCCTGCTCGAACAGGACGTGCTCGAACTTCCTGCCGCCGCCGACACGGCGGGGGACGCCCTGGAGGCCCTCTCCACGGAACAGGCCCTCGCGCTGGTCATGGGCCTGCCTCGGGAGCAGGCCGAAGCCGTGCTGCTCCGGGTCGTCGTCGGCCTCGACGGGCCGACGGCCGCCCGGGTTCTGGGCAAACGCCCCGGTGCGGTACGGTCCGCCGCACACCGGGGACTGAAGCGGCTGGCCCGGGAACTCAGGGGAACAGGGAGGTGATGGGATGCCCGACGAGCATCGGTACGAGGGTCTGGAGCGGTCTCTGCGGTCCGCGCTGCGCGGCGACCGGCAGGCGACGGCCACGGCCACCACGGAGGGGGGCGTGACGGGCGGCGTCGCTGCGGGCGGGACGGCCGGGGAAGCGGCCGGTGGGGCGGAGGCGAGCGCCCGAGCCGCCTTCCGGGCCGCGCGTGACGCCGGCCTGCACGTCCCCGGCCGAACACGCCGGACGCGCCGCCGCGACGACTGGACTCCCGGCACCGCGCGGCGACTTCGCCGTCGCTCCCTGAGGACCGCCCTGGCCGCGGCGCTCGCCAGCGTGACGCTGGGCGGTGTGGCCATCGCCGCCGTGGACCTGCCCAGTCCCTTCGCGGACGAGCCGGCGCCTGCCCCGACGACCCCCGTCCCCACGCTCGGCGGGACCACCGCTCCGGCGGCCGGCACGACGACCCTGCCCGGTGCGGCGACGTCAGCGCCGCTGTCCCTGAGCCCGTCCACACGGCCGGCGAAGGACCCGGGCCAGGGCGGGGAGCACGGGAAGAGGCGTGGGCCGGACGACGGCGTCGGGAACGGCTCGAAGAACGGACCGAGGAAGGGGCAGGGAAGCGGGTACGGGAGCGGCCACGCGTACGGCCGCGGGAGCGGACCGGAGAAGGGACAGGGAAGCGGATACGGGAGCGGGTACGGGAGCGGATACGGGTACGGGAGTGGCCACGCCTACGGCCGCGGGAGCGGACCGGAGAAGGGCCCGAAGCCCGCGTCGAGCCGCGCACCCACCGACGCACCGCTCGACGCACCCGACGCACCGACCGACGCGCCGAAGAAGGGGCCGAGGAACGACCCGGGCCGCGACAGGCCCTGACGTTCCGCCGCCCTCGTGTCGGGACGCCCCCGTGCCCTCGTCGACCGGGTGACGTCCGGGCGATTGCCGCAGTTCGCGCCCCTGGGTCGGCGGTCGGCGGGGATACGGTCCGCTGCATGGAAGGTGACCGGGGCGTGGAACGCGAACGTGGTGGGGAACGCGATCGTGGCACGGAGGGTGACGCCGGCGGGCAGGGCGACCCCCAGGGCTGGCTGCGGTGTCTGCTCGCCGGAGCCGTGTTCGTCGTGTGCATGGCCGGCACCACGCTGCCGACCCCGCTCTATCCCCTCTACCAGGAGAAGTTCGGGTTCTCCGAGCTGACGGTGACCGTCGTCTACGCCGTGTACGCCTTCGGGGTCATCGGCGTGCTCCTCCTCGCGGGCAACGCCTCGGACACCGTCGGCAGACGCCCGACCCTGCTCTGCGGCCTGGGGTTCGCGGCGGCGAGCGCCGTGTGCTTCCTGCTCGCCGACGCCCTGGGCTGGCTGTACGCGGGCCGGCTCCTCTCCGGCCTGTCCGCAGGTCTCTTCACCGGCGCCGCCACCGCGTACGTCATGGAGCTCGCCCCGCGCGGCGGCGGGTCACGGGCGACGCTCGTGGCCACGGCCGCCAACATGGGAGGGCTCGGCTGCGGGCCGCTGCTCGCGGGACTCCTCGCGGAGTACGCCCCCGACCCCCTGGTCCTGCCGTTCGCCGTGCACCTCGGCCTCGTGGCGATCTCCGTCGGCGTCCTCCTGTGGCTGCCCGAGACCGTACGCGATCGGCGCGGCGTGGCCGCCGTACGGCCGCAGCGTCCCGCGCTGCCGCCGCAGGTGCGGGCCGTGTTCGTGCCGGCGGCCATCGCCTCGTTCGTGGGGTTCGCCCTCTTCGGGGTGTTCACCTCGGTGAGCCCCGCGTTCCTCGCCCGGTACCTGCACGTCGACAACCACGCCGTGAGCGGCCTGATCGTGGCACTCGCCTTCTTCGCCTCCACGGCAGGGCAGCTCGCCGTCGACCGCGTCGGGGTGGCGCGCTCGCTGCCCCTGGGCTGTGTGGTGCTCTTCGGCGGTCTCGTCCTGCTCGGAGCGGCGCTGTACACGGACCTTCTGGCGCTGGTCGTCCTGTCCGCCGTGGTCGGCGGTGTGGGCCAGGGCCTCGCCTTCCGCGCGGCCCTGGCCTCCGTCGCGGCCGCGGCGCCGCCGGACCGGCGCGCGGCGGTGATCTCGACGCTGTTCGTGGTCGCGTACACCGGCATCTCGATCCCGGTGATCGGTGTGGGGGTGCTGGCCGATCCGCTGGGTCTGGAGGGGGCGGGGCTGGTCTTCATCGCCTGCATGCTGGTGCTCGTCGCCTCCGCCGCCGCCTATCTGATCCGGCGTCCGGTGCCGGCGAAGGGACCGTGACCGGCCGGGCAGGCCGGCGGCGACGACCCCCGCCCTCGTGTCGGAGGAACGCAGACGTCTCCCGCCGTGTCCGACGGGACGATGACCTCCGCCACCGCGTCAGACGGCGACGAAGACGTCCCCCGCCGTGTCGTGGAGGACGAATCCGTTGTCGAGCCGGACGCGGACCCGCACCGGGATCTCCGCCTCCTGGTACGCGATCCACGCCGGTTCCAGGGTGGCGACCTGCTCCTCCAGCTGCGCCCTGCTCCCCGGCGGCATCTGGTGGCCGAAGTCGTCGAGGAGCGACTTGAGGCGTGCGTACTCGCGGACCTCCGCGCTCTCCCGGCGGTCGTCGTCCACCTCCTCGACGGTGCCCTCGGTCCCCGCCGCCAGGGCAAGGAAACCCACGGCGGCGGGCACCTCCGCCGGGGCTGCCCCGGCCAGGACGACCTGACCGGTCAGGGCGAGCTCCACCGCCAGCTGTACGCGCCGGCCCACTTTCAGCGTCATCGGTCCTTCGTCTCTCCGCTCGGCCGGGCCCCGACCGCGTACGTCCGCGGAACGGCCCGGGGTGCCATTGTCCCGGGCCGCTCCGGTGCGCACGGACGGGGGCTCGCCGCCCACCCCCGCGCCTCCGCGGATCAGCAGGCCGGAGGCGTCGTGCCGCCCACCGCGATGCGCAGGTCCGCGCCCTGGGGGCCCACCGAGCACACCGTGACGGCCGCGTCGGCGTCCTCGTCGACCAGCGTCCTGCCCGCCGCCAGCGGCGCGTCGTCGGTGGTGGACGTGGCCGGGGTGGCGTCCACGAGCCGGTTCCTCACGGTGCCGCCCATGGTCACGATACGGACGATCACGCCGTTGACCAGGGGGTCGGTGGCGGCGTAGTCGTCGTAGGGCGGGGTGGCCCGCCGGTACTCCAGGGACAGGAAGCCGCCGTCGGGGCGGGCCACGCGCAACTCCTGCGTGCCGCTCTCGCCCAGCACGCCCAGCTGATGGCTCCCGGTGGCGGTGACACGCGGCACCTGGGAGTCCGGCACCCAGCCGGCGAACTGCCGGTAGTCGGCCGGGTAGAGGTGCATGCCGCCGCCGCCCATGGTGTCGGTCGGGTCGTCGCCCCCGGCGACCGTGCACGCGCCGCTCACGGTCGTGACGCTGCCCGCGACCGGGCAGGCCTTGAGCGTGTCGGAGTGCTGGAAGCCCGAGGAGTGGCCGAACTCATGGGTCCACATCCATGTCTTGTGCCCGACGCCGTTGGAGAGGATCCAGTTGCCCGGCATGGCGGCGAGCCCCTCCCAGGCACACGCCGAGTGGCGGGAGATGTCGACGAAGAGGTAGTCGTAGGTGTCCGGCTCGACGCCCCGCGCCCGTGCGGCGGCCCGGGCGGCACTCAGGATCGCCGCCGACTCGCAGGCGGCCGGCCGCGCCCCGAGGTCCACACCGGTCAGCATGTCGCCCGTGAGGGAGAGCTGCCCGCCGGACACCTCCTGGAGATACGTCCGGAGGGACGGCGTACCGGCCCCGAGGGTCGCCTGCTCGACGGGCGCGGGATCGACCGGTGCGGCGTCGTTCCAGTGGGTGGCCATCACCAGTGCCCGCTTCTGACCGGTCACCGGACGGGTCGGCCAGCCCGTCGCGAAGGCGGCGGCGTTCCAGAGCCGCATGGAGGTGTACTCGCCGGCGGCGGGGGTGCAGGCGCCGGCCTGGACGGTGTCGTTGCCGCTGAAGGTGCGCAGGCAGTCGCCGAGTCCCGCGTCGGTGCGGTACTTGTTCTTGAGGAGGACGTATCCGTTGCCCTGGTCGACGGCCTTCCACAGGCGCATGGAGGTGTACTCGCCGGCGGCGGGGGTGCAGGCGCCGGCTTGCACGGTGTCGTTGCCGCTGAAGGTGCGCAGGCAGTCGCCGAGTCCCGCGTCGGTGCGGTACTTGTTCTTGACCAGGACGTATCCGTTGCCCTGGTCGACGGCCTCCCACTGACGCATGGAGGCGGACTCGCCCGTCGTCGGGGTGCACGCGCCGACCTGGACGGTGTCGTTGCCGCTGAAGGTGCGCAGGCAGTCGCCGAGTCCCGCGTCCGCGCGGTACTTGCTCTTCAGCGGTTGCGCTTGCTGCGCCTGCACGGACTGTCGTGTCTCCCCGGTCCGTTGCGTCCGCCGCGTCTCCTGGGCCGGTGCCGCGGTCGCCGGCGTGTACGAGAACGCGGAGACAAGCGCCAGAAGGGCGGCCGGTGCGGCCCAGGCTCTCACCGAGGACAGGGGGGCGAACCGTCGTGTCATCTCTCCTCCAGAGGCGTGCTGTCGATGTGCTGTCACAGACGTGCTGTCGGACGGGCGGCGCCCTCAGACGGTCAGGACCTCGCCGTCCGGGAACGTGATCCGGATCAGGTCGTCGTCCCCCCGCTCGCAGTGGATCGCCGCGCGCAGTGCCTCGGGGTGCACGGCGTCCCGGGTGAGGACGACCAGCGTCACCTGCACGCGCGCGCGTGCGGGGTGCCCGGGGGCGACCGGACCCGAGGCGAGGAGGTACGGCGTCGCCGAGTGCGGACCGAACGCGTTGGCCTCGACCTCGCGCGCGGTCTCGCCCTCCTCGTCCCAGCCGTGGAGGCCCACCACCGCGCTCGTGAGCCCCGCCGCCGTCCGCGCGAGCGCCCAGCCCGGGCCCCTGAGGACCTGCGGCGGCGTGACGTCCGCGACCGCGTACCCGCCCTCGCGCACCCGGACCCCCTCGGGGGGACGCACCCGGTGCACGCGGATCTCCCAGGGCCCGTGGAGGAGGCTCGTCGACTCGACGGGGAACTCCTCCTGGTACCCGGGGAGTCGTGCCGTGTGGCGGGACGAGGCACGGCGACCCTCGCAGGACACCGGAACGATGCGGCTCCGTCGCGACGGGGTGCCGTCCGTCGCGAGCAGCGCCAGATGGCCGTCCACGGTGCGCGCCCAGGCGTGGGCCGCCGACTCCGGTGCCGTGGCCGTCGAGTACGCGAACTTCGCGTAGTGCGGGTCGTCCTCGCCGGGACCGTCGGGCGGATTGTGGTCGCTGCCGTGGTTGACGAGCCTGACGATCCCGTCGTGCGGGGTGCCGTGGAGGAGCCAGCCGGGGGCCGGCAGCGCCGTGTACCGCGTGCCCTCCTCCACCGGAAGGGGCTGCTCGGGCTCCGTCCACACGGGATGGTCCGCGGGCAGCAGCAGTCCCAGGAAGGCCTTGCTCGCCCAGTACGGGGACGCCGGTCCCGAGTACGGCTGGGTCGTCGGCAGATGGGTGCCGTACCACCCCAGGGGCAGCAGTCCCCGCTCGTCCGGCACGCCGCGCTCCACGAAGTGCCGCGCCGTTCCGGACGCGAGGCGCCGGGTGAGACCGGGGGCCAGCGGGGTGCAGTCGGCGAGGGCGCCGAGCCACACCGGCGCCGTCGCGGCGAACCGGTACGCCAGGGAGCGCCCCTGATGGACGGGGGCCCCGTCGGCGCCGAAGAACTCCGGGTACGTGGACAGGAACAGGGCCAGCCGCTCCCGGTAGACCGCGCCCCTGCCGCCGTCCCCGTCCGGCCCGGCCATCCGGGCCCACAGCATCGGGTACAGGTGCATGGCCCAGCCGATGTAGTAGTCGAAGTTGCGGCCGTCGCCGTCGGTGTACCAGCCGTCGCCGACGTACCAGTCCTCGATCCGCTCCAGGCCGCCCTCGATGTCCTCCCGGCGGTGCGGCGCGCCGACGGAGGCGAGGAACTGCTCCGACACCACCTGGAAGAGACGCCAGTTGTTGTCCCAGGTGCGGGCCCCCACGAAGCCCGAGAGCCACTCGACCACCCGCTCCTGGACCGAGGCGTCGAGCGTGTCCCAGATCCACGGGCGCGTCTCGTGCAGGCCGATGGCGACGGAGGCCGCCTCCACCATCTGCTGCGAGCAGTCGGTGAGCACCGGCCACGCTTCGGGTCCGTCACGCAGAGTGCCCGCTGTCAGACCCCGCGTATACCTTTCGATGAGGTGCGGGTCGACCTTTCCGTCCGCGCCGGCGATCCGGAAGGAGGCGAGCAGGAATGAGCGTGCGTACCCTTCGAGGCCGTCCGAGACGACGCCCGACCAGCTGGTGCGGCCGGGCAGGCGGTACTGCGCGAACCCGGGGGTGGCGTACGGGACGAGGGCCTCCAGCTGCCGGTCGGCGAGCGCCTCCCAGTGCGCCCGCGTCCAGCCGGTCCGGGGGGACAGGACGCGGTCGGTCGGCGGCAGGCGCAGATGAGGGGCGGGCGCGGGCAGGGGTGCGGGCGGGGACGGGGGCACGAGGGCTCCTTTCGGGGGCCGGACGCGGGGCCGGACGGTCACTGGACCAGGTCGGCCGTGTGGCTGTGGCCCCGCGAACCGCCGACCCGGACCGTGAGCACGGTGCGCCCGCCCGGTGCGACGGTGACCGTGTCGTCGGCGCGGACCACGCCGCGGACGCGGAAGGGGAGTGCGACGGTGAGCTCCGTGCCCGTACGCCCGGGGTCGGCGACCGCCACCGACACATGACGCCCGGTCCGTCGTACCAGCACGGTGCCGGGGCCCGACGAGGAGAGCCCGCCCGCGGTTCCGGCCTGCCAGAAGTGCGCGGCGAGCAGACCGTGCCGGTGGGCCTCGACGGCCTGCGCGGTGGCGTTGTTGGCGATCACGACGACGGGACGGGAGAGCGACCAGACGCCGGTCGCGACGGCGCTCGCGCCGGGGAGCAGGACGTAGGAGTAGGACGCGGACGAGGGGGAGGGGCCGTGGTCGAACCAGAGGGTGAGGTAGCGACGGGTGACGGGGGTGCTGCCGCCGCCGGTGTCCGCGCCGGTGTTGAGCGCACGCCACGTGCCGGTGCGTTCCTCGCGGAGCGCGTTCAGCGAACCCGGCGTGGCGGTGTCACCGCGGGGCGGGCGGGGGAACACGAAGCCGCCGTAGCCCTCCAGATGGGCCCAGCGGGCGTCCGACAGGTCGGCCCGCCGGCCCTGTTCGTCGGGCTGCCGGCGGCCGTCGACGGTGAAGCGCTGCCGCCCGTCGGCGTGCAGGTTCCGGTTCTCGACGACGGTCTCGACGGTCCGGCCGTCGCTCGCCGTGATGTCCGCGCCCAGCGCCACGACGGCGTTGTCGAGGAAGAACCACGCCTTGCGGGCCCGCAGCGTGCTGTCCTGGGCGGCCAGTTCCATGGCCGCCGCGCCGAACCGGCCGTCGAGCGCGGCGCCGCCCGCCACGGCGTTCGTGGGGCGGTACGTGCCGGTGCCGGGGCCCGTCCCGAGATCCGCGCGGGGGCGGGTGTCCACGGTCGTGCCGGGCAGGCGGTACGGGTCGACGGTCGGCCAGAAGCCGTCGCCGAAGGAGGAGGGGTCGTCGCCGTCGTACAGATAGGTCATGCCGTCCCCGGTGTACCAGCCGTGCAGGTTCTCGCCGTTGCCCGCCTCGTACGCGGCGATGCGCCGCGACGACAGGGACAGCGCGCAGGCCCAGCCCGGCCGCCGGTGCACGACCCGGTCCATGTCGGCGAGGACCACGTGCCCCGTCGGCCGCCCGGCCGGCCGCACCGCGGGGTCGGCGAGGACGGCCTTGGCACGCGCGAGCGCCGGAATGCCCACGAGTCCCTTGTAGGGAGTCGCCTCGTTGCGGAGGATCCAGCCCTTCGCGAGGGACCGCCAGCGTTCGGCATGGCCGGCCGGGGCGCCCGCGGCGAGCTGGAGGACACGGCTGACGGTGACCGCCCCGTCGTGGTGGTCCCGGGACCGCTCGCGCGACACCGCACGGCCACGGACGGCGTCCATCATCACCCCGTCGAAGACCACCGGGGCGAACGACCGCTCCACCGCCTCGTACAGGACGGTCACCGCCGGATCGGACACCGCCCACTCCGAACCGGCGAGCAGCGCGATGAGCTGTCCCGCACCGCCGAGGAGGACGCTGCCGTACGTCCCCGTGTAGGCGACGCTGCCGTGCTGGACGAACGATCCGTCCTCGTAGAACCCGTCCCCGGACGTGACGTACCGGAAGAGACTGTTGCGCCCCGCGTCCCGTACGTCGGAGAGGCCGTCGCGGGCGAGGGCCAGCGCGGCGGGGTCCCGGGCGAGGAGCCCGCGCAGCGCCACGATGACGGCCTTGTCGGCCCGGTTGGCGCCGGTCTCGGCGAGGGAGGGGATGTTCGTACGGCGATCGGGGTTCGGGCAGAACCGGGCCACGGCGGCGACGTGCGCGGCGAGGTCGGCCGGCGACAGACGGGCCCGCACCAGCACGCAGGTGTCCATCAGCGCGCGGGGCGCGCCGATCTCCCAGAACCACCAGTTGCCGGTCTCGGCGCGCCCCGGGTGGTAGCCGACGGTGCCGAGGAACCGCAGAGACTCCAGGAGGGTGTCGAGCACGTCCTCGCGACCGGTCAGCGTGGTGCCGGGGGTTGCCCAGGCGGTCGCGATCGTGCGCAGTCGCGGATAGCTCTGGCCGAACATGCCGGGGTCCGAGGCGGGGGAGAGGTCGGCCCAGAGCGCCTTCCGGCCCTGAGTGGTGTCGAGCCGCTCCCACCAGGTGGTGGCCTCGGTCTCCAGGGCGGCGAGCGCGGCGGCGAAGTCCGGGTCCGCGGGGTCGAAGGCGCCGCCGGTGAGCTCCTGTTCGGCCCGGGCGAGGAGGAGGCCGTACGGATCGGTGGTGTCCCCGGCCGCCGCCGGCGCGGGTCCGGTCCCTCCGGCGGGCGGTGACGCCGCGGCGGTTCCGGGAAGGAGGGAGAGAACCGGCGTGGCACCGGCGAGGGCGAGCATCTGTCGTCTGGGGAGAGCCATGACCGGTGCGCCTCCTGCTGATCGGGGAGGTGGAAGGGGGAGAGGGGAACGCGCGGGGAAGTGGCAAGGGGAGGAAGGCGAGGGGAAGGGGGCGGGAGGAAGGGGGGAGGGGAAGGGCGGAGGGGAAGGGCGCGTCAGTCGGTGAGGGTCGACGGATCGACCGCCGGCTGCGGCAGTCCGAGCGCCGCCAGCTCCGCGACGCCCTGCGCGTCGATGGGGAAGGCCCACCGGTTGACGAAGAAGTCGGTGAGGTCGCGGCCCGCCACCCGGCTGGCGTAGAGGGCGAGGTAGCGGTACCGCTTGGCGGTCTCCGTGTAGTCCGACGCGGGGTTCTCCTCGCGGACCAGCCGGTGCATCCGGGGCCAGAAGTCGGCGCCGAAGGCGAGTTCCAGCTGGCGCAGCGGGACGAGCTTCTCGTACGCCCCGAAGGACTTCTCGTAGACGAGGCCGGGTCCGCCGAGCCTGGGCAGGGCCGACTGGAAGGGGGTGAGGCCGGTCTTGGAGTCCGGGAGGAGGAGGTTGGACGGCTGTCCGAGCGCGCGCTGCACCGCGAGAGAGTAGATGTTCACCGTGACCTCGGTGAGGCCGGTCGGCTTGTACGCCATCTGCTGGTGGGTGTGGCCGAGTTCGTGGTAGAGCCCCCATCCGCGGGTGCGCAGGCCCTGGACGGTGGTGGCCCGGTCCAGGTAGGCGCGCGGGAAGCCGTTGTAGCCGTGGGTGGCGAAGGCGCCGACCCCGGCGGGGACCACCGACACCTCGGTGAAGTGGAAGGGGCCGGACTTGGGGCGGTGCAGCGGCGAGGAACCGTCGAGGCCGCTGATGTCCTGCTCGGCCTGGATGATCTCTTCGAGGAGCGACAGGAGGGCCGCGTGGTCCTCGCCCCGATGGAGGAGGGCGCCGTCGCGGGTCAGTGTGACGAGGGTGCGCGGACCGTGGAGTTCGACCACCGGCACGTCGGTGAGGGTGTCGAGCCGGTGCTGGAACTCCGCCTCCGTGGTGCGGCCGAGAGCGAAGACGGGGATCGGGCGGGAGCCCTCCTTGAACCGCACGCCGGCCCGCTCGCGGTCCCCCTCCAGGGTGAGGTACACCGGTCCGCCGTGCGGATCGGTCACGGTGTTGCTGCCGGGCCTGAGGGCGTACGGGCGGGGCTCCTTGACCGTCCCGTAGTAGTCCCAGTGGCCGATCCAGAGGGTCGGCAGGAGGCCGTCGAAGGGGAGGACGGTGAACCGCAGCGGGGTGTTCGCGGGGGCGTACCGACCGGTGGGCTGGAACTCGCTCGCCCGCAGGGCGGACGCGAGGCGCAGCCGCTCGGCCTCGGCGGAGGGGCGTGCCGTGAGGGCGACCGTCGGGCCGCCGTGCGCGGCGGCCCGGGCCGTGCCCGCACCCACGGCGAGCGCGGCACCGGCCGCGGTCATCGTGGCGAGGACCGAACGACGGGACGGTGCGGACCTGCGCGAAGAGGAGGGGGAGGGAGGCGAGGGGAGCGAGGGGATCTGCATCGGTGTCGTCTCCTGGGGGCGAGGAGGTGCAGAAGGCGGGGTGTGCATCCCGGAGGCAGCCCGGAGCTCGGCTCGGAACGAGGTGCGAGCCGCACGGCGCGAGGCTCGGGAGCTGCGCGCCAGCATGTAAGCGTTTGCTGTCCGTCCGCAAGGGGTCAGGACGTGTTTCTGTTCGTTACTGCGTCAACGGGCCCTCATGCACGCGGAATCGCTCAGGATCGGCGGCGTTTCGCGGCCCGCGGCGGTGCCACCGAGTCGCGCACGACGATGTGCGTCCCGAGCCGCAGCGTGCCGGTCGTCGGCGCGCGCCAGTCGTCCTCGTCGCCTCCGTCGACGGCGACGCGCACGGCCTGCCGCCCCAGTTCCTCCAGCGGTACGTGGACGGTGGTGAGGCGCGGTCGCAGTTCCTGAGCCACGGGCACGTCGTCGTACCCGACGAGCGAGACGTCCTGCGGCACGCCGATCCCGGCCTCCTCGAGCGCCTGGGCGGCACCGGCCGCGACGATGTCGTTCGCGGCGAAGACGGCCGTGAACCGCAGCCCCTCCCGCAGGAGTTCGTTCATCCGGCGGTAGCCGAAGGCCCGGCTGAACGCGCCCGGCTGCACCAGGTCCGGGTCCTGTGCGACCCCGCGCAGCTCCAGGGCGCGCCGGTGCCCGGCGATGCGGTCCCGGGTGGTGGAGAGGCCGGGAGGGCCGCCGAGGTAGAGGATCCGCTCGTGGCCCTGGGTGAGCAGATGGTCGGTGATCGCGAAGGCGCCGCCCTCGTTGTCGTACTCCACGCCGACCGTGGGGACGTCCTCGCCGAGGGAGGGCCGGCCGCACAGGACCAGCTTGGAGCCTCCGGCGTCCAGCTCGTGGGCGCGGCGGGCGAGTTCCGCCCGGTAGGTGCGATCGGCGACGCTGCCGCCCACGAGGATCACGGCATCGGCGCGCCGCTCGTGCATGAGCTCGATGAAGGCGAGTTCGCGCTGGGGATCGCCCTGGGTGGTGCAGACCAGGCAGAGCCGGTCGCCCGCCGCCGCCTCGCGCTCCACACCGCGCGCGATGTAGGCGTAGAAGGGGTCCACGACATCGCTGATGATGATGCCCACCGTGCGGCCCGAGACGCCGGCGAGGGCGCGTGCGTGCGCGTTGACCACGTAGCCGAGGCCCCGCATGGCGGCCTCCACGCGCTCACGGGTGGCGGCCGCGACGGGGTAGTTGCGGTTCATCACGCGGGACACGGTCGCGGTGGACACCCCCGCGAGGCGGGCGACGTCCACGACCGTCGCGCGGCGCTGTCCGGCCGCCGTCGATTCCTGCCGGGACATCCGGTCCTCCCCCTGGAGCGTCTGGTCGTCACTGCGCGGGCCGCTCTCCGGCCCCCGCCGGGAGGCGCGGGCCCGTGGCTCCCGGGTCCCGCTCCGCCCGGTGCCTCCGGGCGGACGGCTCCGCCCCGCGTCCGGCCCCCAGCCTAGGCCCTGTCCCGCGGCGCGCGGAGGGGCCTGGTCGGCGGCGCCGTCCGGACGCCCGGAGGTCCGGTCGGCGGCGGCGTCGGGTGGTCCGGTCATGCGATCCGCTCCAGGTCCGACAGGAGCACGGCGTGCCGGAGGGGCACCCCGCGCGCGTAGCGGCCGAGTTCGTCGACGGCGAGCGCCCCGAGGCGTCCCGCCTCGTTGCCCTGGGCACCGGCCAGGTGCGGGGTGATGAACACGTTGGGCAGCTCCCACAGCGGGTGGTGGTGGGGGAGCGGCTCCGGGTCGGTCACGTCGAGTACGGCGTCGATCCGGCCGCTGACCAGGTGCGGGACGAGCGCCTCGGTGTCCACGAGCGGTCCGCGCGCGGTGTTCACGAGCAGGGCGCCGGGCCGCAGGAGCGACAGGCGCCGCACGTCGAGGAGGTGGTGGGTGTCGGGGGTGGCCGGCGCGTGCAGGGTCACCACGTCGCTGGTGGCGACGAGGGTGTCCAGGTCGGTGCCGGTCGCTCCCAGCTCCCGTGCCTCGGCCGCGCTCACATAGGGGTCGTGCAGGAGCACCTCGGCGTCGAGGGCGCGCAGCAGCTGGACGACGCGGCGTCCGATCCGGGAGGCGCCGACCACGCCCACGGTGATGCCGTGGGTGCCGAGCCAGTGCAGCCGCTCCAGGTCGGCCGCGGTCCGGTGCGACCTGCGGGTGCGGAAGAGTTCGGCGAGCGGGAAGGCCCGCTTGGCGCCGAGGATGATGGCCGCGAGGGTGAACTCGGCGACCGGGACGGCGTTGGCGGCCGCCGCCGAGGAGACGGCGATGCCGCGTGCGTAGGCGGTGCTGCTCAGGAAGGTCTTCACGGTGCCCGCCGAGTGGATCACCGCACCGAGCCGCGGGGCGCGGTCCAGGACGCCGGCGTCGACCGGCGGGCAGCCCCAGCCGGTCAGGAGCACCTCGCAGTCGGCGAGCGCGGTCGCCGCCGCGGGGCTGTCGAACTCCTCCACGGGGAAGGGCAGTCGCAGGTCGGCGGCCTCTTCGAGGCGCGCTCGCACGGCGGGTGGGAAGACGTCGTCGAGCAGGGCGGGGTCCATGGCGAGGAGCGTCCGCGGGCGGCGGGGGAGAGTGGGCGCCCGGCCGTTCACGCCGGTCCGCGCCGACGGTTCGTCAGAGGTTCGCACCATGCCTCCGGATAGTAAGCGTGTACTACAGATGACTGCGCACGCTAGGGACAGTTGCCGCCGACCGTCAAGCAATCCCCCGGACCCGGCAGGGATTTGGCCGACGAGCAGCCGGAATGGCCAGGAAACAGGGCCGGTTGATCCGGACGGGGCGGCGATCGAATCGCGAACGGATCCACACTCGCTCTTGACGCCTGGGTTAACCGCTTACTACGTTGCCGCCGCAGAACGTCATATCGACTTCCCTGCGTCACCAGCCGAACAGGACTCCTCCATGGCTGACACAGCACCCCCGCTGCCCCTGAAGGGCCGGCGGCAGGACGCCGGGGCGACGGCAACGCCCGTCGCCCTCCGCCGAAAGGCGACCCTCTGGCAGCGGATCAAGCGCGACAAGGTGATGCTGCTGCTCTGCCTGCCGGGCCTGCTCTACTTCCTCGTCTTCCACTACGTACCGCTGCTCGGCTACGTCACCGCCTTCCAGGACTACCAGCCGTACCTCGGGTACGCCGACAGCGCCTGGGTGGGACTGGGCAACTTCGCGACGGCCTTCGCCGAACCGGCCTTCTGGTCCGCCGTCCGCAACACCCTGACCATCGCCCTCGTCGAGCTGGTCTTCTTCTTCCCGCTGCCGATCGCCCTCGCGCTGCTGCTCAACAGCGTCGTCAGCGACAAGCTCCGCCGCTTCGTCCAGAGCGTGGTCTATCTGCCGCACTTCATCGGCTGGGTCATCATCGTCTCGATCTTCCAGCAGGTCCTCGGCGGCGCAGGCGTCCTGCCGGAGCTGCTCGACTCGGCCGGGCTGCCCCGCTACGACATGATGAGCGACCCGGACGCCTTCCCGTGGCTGCTCACCCTCCAGCTGGTCTGGAAGGACGCGGGCTGGGGCACGATCATCATCCTCGCCGCGCTCCTCACCATCGACCGCCAGCAGTACGAGGCGGCCGCCATCGACGGCTCCGGCCGGCTCCGGCGCCTGTGGCACGTCACCCTGCCGGGGATCGCCCCCGTCGTCATCCTGCTGCTCATCCTCAACCTCGGCCAGATCCTCTCGGTCGGCTTCGAGCAGATCCTGCTCCAGAGGGACGCCGTCGGTCCCGAAGCGGGCGAAGTCCTCGACACCTACGTCTACTTCCACGGGATCAAGGACGGCGACTGGGGTGTCTCGGCGGCGGTGGGCCTCGTCAAGGCGGTGGTCGGCACCGTGCTCGTCCTCGGCGCCAACAAGCTCGCCCACCACTTCGGCCATGAAGGGATCTACCGTGGCGCCGATCGCTGAGCCCCCTCGTGTCACCGAGTCCCACCGCACCGCCGGGCCCCCGCGTGTCACCGAGACCCACCGCAGCACTGAGCCCCCTCGTGTCACCGGTGCCCACCGCGCCACTGAGCCCTCTCAGCTCACCGAGCCGCCTCAGCTCACCGGGGCCCCGCGCGCGCCCTGGGCCCCGCGTGCGACCGGTGCCGAACCGCGCACCGCCACGAGGACGACCCGTGCCGCGAACTCAGGCCGACCTCCGTGGATGGAGCGCCCGACCCGGATCGGCCTGGCCGCCAAGGGCCTCGCCCTCACCCTCGTGGTCGCCGCCGTCGCGTACCCCCTCCTGGGCGTGATCGGCACCAGCTTCGCCTCCCAGAGCGACATCATCAGGTCCGCCGGCCTCGTCCTCTGGCCCGACCACCCCACCCTGGACGCGTACCGCACGATCTTCACCGGCGGTGTCGTCACCCGCGCCCTGCTCGTCAGCGTCGGCGTCACGCTCGTCGGCACCGGCTGCGCCCTGCTGCTCACCATCGGCATGGCGTACGGGCTGTCCCGGCGCGATGTCGTCGGCTCACGGGTCATTCTGATGACCGCGCTCTTCACGATGCTCTTCAACCCGGGTGTCATCCCGAACTTCCTGCTCGTCAACGAACTCGGCCTCTACGACACCTTCGCCGCCCTCGTCATGCCGACCATGGTCAGCGCCTTCAACCTGGTCGTCCTCCGCTCCTTCTTCATGAACCTCCCCGAGGAGCTGTACGACGCGGCGAAGGTGGACGGCGCCGGCGATCTGCGCATCCTCCTCCAGGTCGTGCTGCCGCTGTCGAAGGCCGTCATCGCCGTCGTCAGCCTCTTCTACGCGGTGACGTACTGGAACGCCTTCTTCAACGCCATGCTCTACCTAGGCGACAGCGAGAAGTGGCCCCTGCCGATGGTGCTCCGCACCTTCGTCCTCCAGGGCCAGAGCCTCGACAGCGCCGTCGCCGGCGAATCCGTGGCCCCCCAGCAGTCGGTCCAGATGGCCGTGCTCGTCGTGGCCGTCCTCCCCATCCTCTGCGTCTATCCCTTCCTCCAGCGCTACTTCACCAAGGGCGTGCTCACCGGCGCCATCAAGGGCTGAGCCCACCGCCCCGCGCTCGGCGCGGCCGTCCCGCCGGGCGCCCCGCCATCCCGCCGGGCGCCCCGCCATCCCGCCGCGAGTCCTGCCGTCCCGCCGCGCGCCCCGCCCTCGCGCCGTGCCGCTCCACGCCGCCCCTCACCCCCGCCCTTCCTCCCAGGAGTCCCCATGTCCCGGTCCTCCAGGTCCACTCCCTCCACCCCGCTCGACCGCAGAACACTCCTCCGCCTCGGGGCCGGCATCGGCCTGGGCGCCGCCGCCGCACCCCTGATCACCGCATGCGGCGGCAGCGGCGCCGCGGCCGAGAAGGCGTCGGTCAAGAGCGGCTCCCTCCTGCCGAACACCGTCCTGCGCGACCTCGGCATCACCCCCGACCACCCCGGCACCGCCCAGGGCGTCCCCCAGGGGTTCACCCGCTACCCGGCCAAGCCCGTCCGCGCCGTCCCGGGCACTCCGCTCAAGGGGGCCAGGACCATCACCGCCTCTCTGGAGACGTTCAAGCCGCCGGCGCCCGGACGCGAGCGGAACGCCGCCTGGCAGGAGATCGAGAAGCGGCTCGGCACCCAGGTCGACATCCAGGCCGTCGCCGCCGACGACTGGCCCACCAGGTTCTCCACCATGGTCGCCAGCGACACCCTCACGGACCTCTTCATGTACCCGGAGACGGGCGGCGTCGACCACAAGGCCGCGTTCCTCGCCGCCAAGTGCGCCGACCTCACCCCGTACCTCTCCGGCGACCGGATCAAGGACTACCCGAACCTGGCGGCCATTCCGAAGGGCGCCTGGCAGGGCTCCATCTACGGCGGCAGGCTGTACGGCATCCCGATCGCCCGCGCCGGCACCGGCGGCGCCGGCTACTACCGTCACGACCTGTTCGCCGCGGCCGGGGTCACCAGCCTCGACCAGATCACCGACATGGACCGCTTCTTCGAGCTGTGCAAGGAGCTGACCCGCCCCAAGGAGAAGCGGTACGCCATCTCCGCCGGCGTCACCACCCTGATCGCCATGTCGTACGGAGCCCCCTACTACTGGCGCATGGACGCCACGACCGGGAAGTTCACCCTCGACCTGGAGACGGACGAGTACCGGGCCGCGATCGAGATGGCGGCCAAGCTGTACAAGGCCGGCTGCTACTACCCGGGCACCGTGCAGATGTCGGGTGCCCAGAAGGCCCAGTACACCGACCTGTTCAAGAACGGCCGCGCCGCCTACGTCTTCGACGGCTGGCCCGCCTACCTCACGCCCAGCACCGGATACCTCGACGCGATGGCCGCCGTCGACCCCTCGTACGACGTCCGCCCGATGACGCCGATCGGCCAGAACGCCGTCGCCTGGAACAACAACGCGCGGCTCAGCGAGTCCTTCGTCAAGAAGGCCGACGCGAACCGCGTCAAGGAGATCCTCCAGCTCGCCAACTGGGTCGCCGCACCCTTCGGCACCGAGGAGTACACCCTCCTCGCCTACGGGGTCGAGGGCACCGACCACCGGCGCGACGGCAAGGGCGCCCCCATCCTCACCGAGCAGGGCAGCCAGGACGTCGCCGTCCCCTGGCAGCTGATGGCCTCCGCCACGCCCGCGCTCTACTCCGCCACCAACCCGCGGGGCGTCAAGCACCTGCACGAGGCGTACGCGCGGCTCATCCCCCGGATGACCCCGGACCCCACGGCCAGCTACTCCTCGCCGACCTGGGACTCCAAGTCGTCCGGCACCCTCAACACCCTCAAGGGCGACTGGATCAAGGACATCGTCACCGGCCGCAAGCCCATGAGCAGCTACGACGGCCTCGTCAAGGAGTACCTCGACAAGGGCGGCCGGCAGGCCCGCCGCGAGTTCGAGGAAGCAGCCCAGAAGGGAGCGAAGCAGTGACCCGCACCAGCATCCTGCGCGCAGCCGTCGCGACCGTGGCGACCGTGGCCTCGACGGCCGCGCTGGCGACCGCCGTCCCCGCTCAAGCCGTCCCCGCTCAAGCCTTCACCGCTCAAGCCCTCTCCCCGCACGCCCGACCCTTCGACCCGAAGCCCGGCGCGCCCGGGGCCGGGGACCCGCTGTTCCCGACACTCGGCAACGGCGGCTACGACGTACGGCACTACGACCTCTCCTTCGACTTCACCCCGGTCACCTACGACTTCACCGGCACCATGAAGATCAGTGCCAGGGCGACCCAGGACCTGTCCTCGTTCAACCTCGACATCGACTCGCTCGCCATCGACGCCGTCACGGTCGACGGCAAGGACGCCGCCTGGTCCGTCGCGCCCGGCAGCAGCGGCCAGGAGCTCACCGTCACGCCCGAGGGCGGCCTGCGCGACCACCGCCCCTTCGACGTCACCGTGAGATACCACGGGAACGGAAAGACCAAGCCGGTCGGCGCCCCCGGCTGGCGCCACATCAGCGACGGCGGCTTCGTCTCCGCCGCCCAGGCCTCCCGCGCCGACACGTTCGCCCCCGTCAACGACACCACCAGGGACAAGGCGAGGTGGGCCTTCCACCTCACCGCCCCCGACGGCTACACGGCCGGCGCCAACGGCACGGCCACCGGCAGCCGCCCGGCCGGCCCCGGAAGGACCACCTGGGACTTCCGGCTCGACGCCCCGATGGCCCCCGAACTCCTCGGCATCTCCGTCGCCCGGCAGACCGTCCTCACCGGCCGGGGCCCGCACGGCATCAGGCTGCGCCACTACGTCCCCGAGGAGCAGGCCGACACGTACCGGCCGATCGTCGAGCGCACCGCAGGGCAGATCGCCTGGCTGGAGAACACCCTCGGCGTCCGCTACCCCTTCGACACCTACGGGATGCAGATCGTCCGCGACGGCTACGGCGACGCCCTCGAGAACCAGACCCTGTCCCTCTTCGGCCCGAACTGGTTCAAGAACGCCGCCACCTCCACGACGTACACCAACGTCATGATCCACGAACTGACCCACCAGTGGTTCGGGGACTCCGTCACCCCCACCACCTGGCAGAGCGCCTGGCTCAACGAGGGACCCGCCGTCTATTACGCGGCCCTCTGGGCCGACCAGCAGGGCACCGCCTCCCTGCAGGACAAGATGAGAACCGCGTACACCAGGCTCGACGCCGTCCGGAAGACCGACGGCCCGCCCGGACTCCCCACCGCGCTCGGCGGGTTCAACATCTACGACGGTGCCGCCGTCGTCCTCTACGCCCTCCACCAGCGGGTCGGACAGGAGGAGTTCGACGCGATCGTCGCGTCCTGGCTGAAGAGGCACCGCGACGGCAACGCCGACTCGCAGGACTTCATCGACAACGCCGTCCGCGTCGCCCACGACGACTCCCTGCGGCCCTTCCTGGAGGACTGGCTCTTCAGCACGGAGAACCCGCCCATGCCCGGACACCCGGACTGGGTGTGAGCGCGATGCGACGGATCCGCGCTCTGACCGCGCTCATCGCGCTCGCCGCCGGACTCCTCACGGCCGCGCCGGCCGCGGCGCAGCCCGCGCCCAAGGTCCTGCACGCCGCCCCGGACGGTTCGGGAACGACGTGCAGCACCGGCCGCCCCTGCTCCCTCACCGGCGCGCGTGACGCGGCCCGCGGAGTCTCCGGACGCGAGGTGCGCGTCGAACTCGCCCACGGCACCTACGCGTTGACCGGGCCGCTGACCCTGGGGGAGCAGGACTCCGGCCGCGGCGGCCACACCGTCACCTGGACCGCCGCCCCGGGCGCCGCCCCCGTCCTCTCCGGCGGTCGCACCCTGGCAGGCTGGGCCGCGAACGCCGACGGCACCTGGACCGCGCGCGTCCCCGACGGCGTCACCCCGCGCCAGCTCTTCGTCGACGGCGTCCGGGCCGTCCGGGCACGCGGCGGCTCCTGCCCGGCCGCCGTCTGCGACGCGACGAAGACCGGCATGACGGGAGCCGTCGCCACCGGCATCGCGGGCTGGGACCGCCCCACGGACGCGGAGGCGGTCATCGCCGTCCGCTGGCGCAACTACCACTGCCGCATCACCGGCGTCGACGGCGACCTGCTGACCTTCGCCCAGCCGTGCTGGTCGAACTCCGCCTCCGGTACGGACCGCACGGGCCCCGCCTGGGACACGACGACCGTCGACTCCACGCGCTTCACCAAGGTGGCGTACTTCGAGAACGCTGCCGAACTCCTCGACGAACCGGGCGAGTTCGTCTGGAACGCGGATGCGCGCACCGTCACCTACCTGCCGCGCCGCGGCGAGGACATGCGGCGCGCACGGGCCGTCACCCCCGCCACCGAGCGGCTCCTCGTCCTCGACGGCGCCCACGACGTGCGCGTCGAGCGGCTCGCCCTGCGGTACGCGGCCTGGAACCAGCCGAACACGGACGAGGGGTACGCCGGGACCCAGGCCGGACTCACCCTCACCGGAGCCACCGGACCCGTCGACCACGCTGGCCGCCACTACACCAAGCCGGTGGCGGCCCTGACCGTGCGGGGCGGCCGTGACGTCGTCGTGGACCGCCTCGACCTCAGCCGCCTCGGCGGTGCCGGCCTCGTCCTGGAGGACGGCACCAAGGACACCACGGTCACCCGCTCCCGCTTCACCGACCTGTCCTCCGGCGCCGCCTACGTCGGCGACACGGAGCCCCTGCCGGACCCCGAGCGGGCGGGGGAGCGGAACACCCTCTCGTACAACACGATCCGGCGCACGGGCGTGGAGTACACCGACTCCGTCGGCATCTGGGCGGGGTACGAGGCCCGGCTCACCGTCGACCACAACACCCTGGCGGACCTTCCGTACTCCGGCGTCTCGGTCGGCTGGGGGTGGAACCAGCCGGAGGCCCGTACGTCCGTGCTGCGCGACAACCGGATCACGGCCAACCGCATCACCGACGTCATGCGCGTGGCGGACGACCAGCACGACGGCGGCGCCGTCTACACCCAGGGCGCCCAGCCCGGCACGGTCGTCTCCGGCAACTACATCGACCGCAGCGCCTACGGCAACACCGAGCGCGACGGCAACGGCGTCTACCTCGACGAACAGTCCAGCCACATCCGGGTGGAAGGCAATGTGATCACCCGCGTCGGCTACAAGTGGGTCTCCAACTGGGCCGACTACGGCATCGACAACCACGCCACCGGCAACTGGACCGACACCGCCGCGCCGGCCCTCTCCGGCACCGGTTCGACCTCGACCGGCAACCACACGTCGCTCGACCGGCTTCCCGCCGAGGCCCTCCGGGTGGCCCGCGCGGCCGGCGCGGACGGCCGGGGTCACGTCGAACAGCTGCGGCCCGACCTCGCGCGCACGGCCGCGGTGACCCAGTCCTCGACCGACGGCACGGCCACCGCCGGGTACGCCGTCGACGGCGACACCACCACCGACACCCGCACCCTCGCCGAGCCGGGTGCCTGGTGGCAGGCCGACCTCGGGGCCGTACGCCACATCGGCCAGGTCGAGGTGTGGAACAACACCTCCATGACGACCGCCGACGTCGACGTCCAGCTCGCCGCCTCGCCCGACTTCGGCGACGCGACGACGATCCCCCTCACGGGGAAGGCGCTGCGGCCCACCCTGGTGAACACCGACACGGAAGCGCGGTACCTGAGGATCGTGCACCGGGGCACCGGCCGGGTGGCCCTGGCCCACGTCCTCATCCATCCGTGACGCCTCCCCGTGAGGTCGCCCCCGTGGCGCCTCATCCGTGACGTCTCAGCGGGTACGTGTCAGGGGGGAGGCCTCCGCTGTGACGCTTCACCCATGACGCTTCACCCCATGACGCTTCACCCGTGTCCCTCGGGAAGGAACGACCGACCATGACCGACCTCCGCCTCGGTGTCCTCGGCTACGGACTGCGCGGCTCACTCGCCCGTACGGCCCACCGCCCCGGCGCCGGCTCACGGGTCACCGCCCTCGCGGACCACGATGCGCGGGCCCGGGCGGAGGCGGCCACGGCCTTCCCCGGCGCCCGCCTCCGCGCCGACCACCGTGAGATCGTCGAGGACCCCGACATCGACGCCGTCCTCGTCCTCACCCCCGACCACACCCATGCCGACCTGGCCCGCGAGGTGCTGAAGGCGGGCAAGCCCGTCTTCGTCGAGAAGCCCCTCGCCACCGACATCGAGAGCTGCGACGCGATCCTGCGCACCGCGTACGAGACGGGCACCCGTCTCTACATCGGGCACAACATGCGCCACATGCCGGTGGTCCGGCTGATGCGGGACATCGTCGAACGCGGCGAGATCGGCACCGTGAAGACGATCTGGGTCCGCCACTTCGTCGGCTACGGCGGCGACTGGTACTTCAAGGACTGGCATGCCGAACAGCGCTACACGAACGGACTGCTGCTCCAGAAGGCGGCCCACGACATCGACGTGCTGCACTGGCTCGCCGGCGGGTACGCCGAGCAGGTGCAGGCGCTCGGCGACCTGATGGTCTACGGCGCCAACCCGCACCGCCGCGCCCCCGGCGAACCCAAGCACGACGACTGGTACACCAAGGACGGCCACTGGCCGCCGCACACCCAGCGCGGACTCAACCCGGTGATCGACGTCGAGGACGTGTCCCTGGTCAACATGCGCCTGGACAACGGCGTTCTCGCCGCCTACCAGCAATGCCACTTCACCCCCGACTACTGGCGCAACTACACCGTCATCGGCGACGCCGGCCGGCTGGAGAACTTCGGCGACGGCCCCGGCGGAGCGGTCCGGGTGTGGAACTCCCGCCGCTCGGGCTACCGTGCGGAGCCGGACGCCGAGTACCCCGTACCCGCGGCGGAGGACGACGCGGGACACGGCGGCGCGGACCCCCTGCTCGTCGACGAGTTCGTCCGCTTCGCCCGCGAGGGCGGCCGCACGGACACGTCACCGGTGGCGGCCCGGATGTCCGTGGCGGCGGGAGTGCGAGCGACGGAGTCCCTGCGCACCGGCGGTACGCCCCGGGCGGTGCCGCCCCTCGATCCGGAGCTCCTCGCGTACTTCGCCCGGGGCCAGACCCGATGAGACCGGCCCGGCTCAGCCGGCCTTCGCCATGAGGGCTCGAGGACATCGCTGCCCGGCGCCTGGGGCGCGCCGGCTCGCAGTGCGTCGACTCCCCTCGCGTCAGCTGTCCCGTCCCCGCAGACTCGGCACGGGACGGCCGAAGGCCAGGTCGAAGAGCCGTCGCCAGTCCACGCGCGGGGCGGGGTCGGCGACGCCGGGGCGGTCGCGTGGGACCAGGACCCGCAGGGCGCCCGGGCGCAGCGAGCAGACGACCGGCGTGGTCATCCGCAGGGCCTCACCGTCGACCGCGACGGGGATCTCGTCGGTGTCCGGGGCGTCCGCGCCGGTGTCGCCCGTCAGGGAAGCGGTCACCTCGACCCGGCGGGCGGTCGTGACGGTCAGTCCGGTGGACTGCGAGCCGCGTACGGCGAGGTCGGCCGCCTCCGCCGCGCCCTCCACCCGGATTCCCAGCACACCCAGCTCGCCGTCGTCGAGGCTGGGCCGGCGGCCGCCGCCGCTCAGCACGTCGGGCGAGGTGTACGCGTTGTTGCTGATCAGGAGCGCCTGCTGGGACGTCAGGGTCGTGTCGTCGAGCCGCGCGTCGAGCCGGCGAACGCCTTCGCCGACGAGCAGGTCGGGCATGAGGGTCAGGGCCGTGCCCGCCTTGTCGTCACGGTACTCGGGGCGTTGCACGACGTCGGCGTAGACACCGAAGGACACGGTGTTGACGAAGGGGCGCCCGGCGACGTCCCCGAGGTCGATCCGGAGCTCCTCGCCGTCGGTGAGCGCGTCGAGGCAGCGGGCCGGGTCGGAGCGGTCGAGGCCGAGGTCCATCGCGAAGTGGTTGCGGGTGCCGGCCGAGATGACGAGGAACGGCAGGTCGTGGTCGGCGGCGACCGCCGCGACCAGGGCCTGGGTGCCGTCGCCGCCGGCGACGCCGAGCAGGTCGGCGCCGTCGGCCACCGCCTCGCGGGCCAGCGCGGCCACGTCGGCGGGGGCGTCGGGATCGAGCACGGTCACCCGGGCGCCCAGCGCCTCCGCCCGGTCGACCAGGCCGAAGCGGCCGACCTTCCCGCCCCCCGACTTCGGATTCATGATGAGGAACGCCCGCTGGGGCCGGGTCGCCGGGAACGAGCGGGTCCTCCGCCGCGGGCGGGCCCTGCGCAGCGCTGCCCGCGCGCAGGCCAGCGCGAGGGCCCAGCACAGGACCAGCACCAGCGCCGTGCGCCACAGCCCGTCGTGCGCGAAGAGCACCAGGACGCCGACCGGCGCGGCGACCGCGACGAGCGTCCCGAGCAGGCGGACCGCGCCGCGGTGCGCCAGGAACCACCACACGCCCGCGGCGCAGACGACGAGCCCCAGTAGGCCGGCCAGGACGACCACGAGGCCGCCTTCGCCGATCGTGAGGACGAGGACGACCAGCGAACCGATCGCCGCGAGCACGGCGATCCGGGCGAGGAGCCGCGCCCCGGTACCCCCATGGGATCCCGTCGTCCGCGTCCCGCCCCTGCCGTCCTGGCTCATCCCGTGTCCCACCTCTCGGCCCGGTCCGTGCCCCCAGCGTTCACGCTCGGGGACGGACGGGCATCCCTGCCGGGCCGTGCGGGTGAGACGCGCCGCCGGTCAGGACGCCGCGGGACGCGGTGCGCGCCGCCGTTCGGCGAGGAGGTACGCGATGCCCGGCAGCGTCAGCAGGGCGCTGGCCCACAGGGGCAGCAGGAACAGCGTCTCCTCGCCGGCCAGCTTCTGGGTCAGGAAGAGGACCGGCAGTCCGACGACCAGCGCCACGATCCAGCCCTTGCCGAAACCGAGGGACCCCCGGCGCAGTTCGAGGACCACGGTGGCGGTGCCGATGCTCAGCCAGAAGGCCAGCCGCCCGGCGTCGATGTCCACGACCGTCGTCCAGTGGACGAGGTGGGACACCAGCAGCAGCCCGCCCACGACGAACGGAACCATCGCCGCCGTCCTCGGCAAGCGCCGGTGCAGCGGCGTCCGCGCCCTGGCCCAGGACGCCGCGAAGGCCTTGACGTCCCGGCCGACGACGTCCTCCGGAGTACGGCCGGCCGCCGCTGCGTCCTCCAGGTGGGCCGTGAGCTCGGCGAGCATCTCGCGCGCGGACGCGTCGTCGATGCCCCGGTACTCCCAGTTGCTGCGGCAGACCGCGAGGACGTGCTCGTTGGTCATGGTGTCGTTCCCCCGTGGGTCGTTCGTGTGAGGATCCGGCCGGCCTGGGCGGTGAACCCCTGCCATACGGCCCGGCCGTGCTCCAGCTCGGCCCGGCCGGCCTCGGACAGCCGGTAGTACTTGCGCGGCGCCCCGCCGCTGGACGACGGTGCGCGGAACGGTTCGACGAGTCCGGCGCGCTCCATCCTGGCCAGCAGCGGATAGATGCTGCCCTCGCCGACGAGTTCGAGCCCGCTCTCCGTGAGCGCCTCGATGAACTCGTAGCCGTACCGAGGACGTTCGGCGATGAGCGAGAGCAGGCACAGGTCGAGCACACCGCGCAGAAGCTGACTGCGCCGCTGGTCACCGGCTGTCGGCAGCTCCTTTGTCATGCGGTGCATGGTAGTCGGCCACTGTCTTGCGCCACAAGGGAGTGAGAAGTCGTGCCGCCCTGATCGGCCAGGAGGGGGAGGCAGGTGCATGATGTGCACCAACAGCGGACGAGTTTCTGTCTGGAGGCCGAAAGAGTGAACGAAGGCAACGGGAGACGGCGCGTTGTCCGCCGTGCCTCGGCCGGAAAGGGCGCCTCGGTCCTCCGCTCGGCCGGCGCCCGCAGGCGACTCGGCCGGAGCGACGGCGACGTCCCCCTCGACCGCGTCACCACGCGCGACCGGCTCGCCTGGCTGAACTCCGCGGGCTCCCGGATCGGCACCACCCTCGACCTGGAGCGCACCGCTCAGGAACTGGCCGAGTTCACCGTGCCCACCTTGGCCGACGGGGCCGCCGTCGACATCCTGGAGAGCGTCCTGCGGGGCGAGGAGGGCTCACGCTGGACGGGGACGGGCGTCCCGCTCCTGCGCGCCACCGCGCTGAGCGTCGTCGACGAGCTGGCCTCCCTGGAGCCCACCCCGGTCGGTGAGACCTTCGTCCGGAGCGAGGAGACCCACGAGACGCTCCTCCACCGGTACTGCCTGCGGCAGGGCAGGCCGGTCCTCGTGAGCCGGATGCGCGAGGACGACTTCGACCGGGTCGCGCCGACGGAGAGCGCGGCGGCGAAGATGCGTGCCGCGGGAGTCCACAGCTATCTGGCGGTGCCGCTGATCGCCCGCGGTCTGCTGCTGGGCAGCGCCGACTTCGTACGCGGTCCCGGAACGCCCCCGTTCTCCGACACGGACCTCGCGCTGGCCGAGCAGCTGGCCTCCCAGGCCGCCGTCTACATCGACAACGCCCGGCTGTACGGACGCGAGCGCGAGCACGTCGTCTCCCTGCAGCGCAGCCTGCTGCCCCGCGCGACCCCGCTGACGCCGGGGCTGCGCGTCCACGCCGAGTACACGCCCTCGACCGCCCACCACGGCGTGGGCGGCGACTGGTACGACGTGATGGCCCTGCCCGGCGGACGCACGGCCCTGATGGTGGGCGACGTGATGGGCCACGGACTGCCCGCCGCCGCCACCATGGGCCGCCTGCGGGCGGTCGCCCGCACCCTCATGACCCTCGACATGGCGCCGGAACGGGTCCTCGCCCGGCTCGACCTCGCCACCCGCGACCTGGAGGACGAGCAGGTCGCCACCTTCCTCTGCGCGGTCCACGACCCGGCCGACTCCACCTACACCCTGGCGAGCGCCGGCCATCTGCCCCCGCTGATCGTCGACGGCGACGGCACCGCCGCGTTCGTGGACGTACCGATCGGCGCGCCGCTCGGCGCGGGAGTGATCCCGTACGACCCGATCCGCCTGGAGGTCCCGGCGGGCGGCCATCTGGTCATGTACACGGACGGCCTCGTCAAGTCCCGGCACGAGGACCTCGATCACCAGCTGGAGCGGCTGCGGTCGGCGGCCCGCGGCCTCACTCCCGAGGCGCTCGAACGCGGCGGCCTGACGGACTGCGCCCCCACCGACGCCAGCCGCTTCGACGAGGCCGTGCTGCTCGTCGCGACGACCGCGCCGGGCACGCCGGAGGAGCTGTGCGAGTGGCAGCTGCCGCAGGAGGGGCGGGCCGCGTCCGTCGCCCGCGGTCTGGTCACCGACCAGCTCGACGCGTGGGATCTGGCGGAGCTCGCGGACGTCTGCGAACTCGTCGTCTCGGAGCTCGTGGGCAACGCCCTGCGCTACGGCAACGGCCCCGGCCGGCTCCGGCTGCTGCGCGGCGAACGCCTCGTCGTGGAGGTCTCGGACACGGGCCCCGACCTGCCCCAGATCCAGCACGCGGACCTCAGCGACGAGGGCGGCCGGGGCCTCCAGCTCATCAACATGCTGTGCCGCCGGTGGGGCTCGTGCCGCACCGTCTCCGGCAAGGTGGTGTGGGCGGAGCAGAACCTGCCCACATGAGACGGCCGAAAGGGCCCCCCTCCCGTCACGGGAGAGGGGCCCTTTCCGCGGTCCGCGGCTCGTCTACAGCTCCTTCACCCGGATGTTGCGGTAGGAGATGACGTCCGTCGTGCCGTGGACCTGGAGCCCGATGTAGCCGGCGGCGTAGCGCCGGCCGTCCGTGCCCGGGTCGTCGCCACGCGGCGGCTGGAAGACCTGACCGCCGGAGTTGTCGAACTCGTTGATCAGCCTGCCGTTGCGGAAGACCGAGTAGTGCTGGCCCTCCACCCGGATCTCGTAGTCGTTCCAGGTGCCCTTGGGCGTCACCCCGGCACCGGCGAGGCCGACGCGGTCGAAGCCGTAGAGCGAGCCGGTCTTGTACATGTCGCCGTCGGGCCGGTCCAGGACCTGGATCTCATGGCCGTACTTGATGGCGACCCACTCCGGACGGCTCTCCTCGGGGTTGTCGTGGACGTAGGGGAAGCGGACGAAGACCCCGCCGTTGGCGTTGCCGGCGCCTGGGGCGTCGTCGCGCCACTGGAGCTTGAGCGAGAAGTCGCCGTACTGCCGCTGCGGGAACCACAGCATGCCCATGCCCGGCACCGTCGTGCTGCTGGTCATGGCCCCGTCCGCGCTCAGCCCGAACCGTCCGCCGCCGACGTGCTGCCACTTCGAGAAGCTTGCCGCGGTGCCGTCGAACAGGTCCCGGTACCCCTCGGTCTGGCCCGGCCTGCCGATGCCCGACTGCTTGGCCGCGCGGTAGATCTTCCTGTGCTCGCGCGTGTCGATGACGCCGTCGGCGAGCAGCCGGTCGATCACCGTGTCGACGTGCTTGAGGAACAGGGCGTGCGAGGACCAGTCCTTCTCGTCCTCGATGAGTTCGTTGACCGTGCAGCGGCTGTTCGTCATCCGGTTGGGGACACCGGTGTCGACGGTCCCGACGATCACCGTCAGCCGCTCGTCGAACTCCGGACAGCTGGGCGCGGGCACCCCGCCGCCCTCGGCGACGGTGAAGGCCGTGTTCCGGGCGGTGGAGGTGTTGCCGGCCCTGTCCGTCGCCCGGTACAGCACCGTGTGGTGGCCGACGCGGTCGACGATCACCGGGGTGGTGTACGCGAGGTACGGGCCGCCGTCGAGCGAGTACTCGATCCGCTCGACGCCCGAGTCCGCGTCGAACGCGGACAGCGTGACCGTGGCGCTGGTGATGTACGCGCCGTCGGAGTTGCGCGTGCCCGTGACCGAGGCGGCGGCCTCGGGGGCGGTGGTGTCGGGATCGGGCTGGGTGACGACCGTGAAGGAGACCGACTTCACCGCGGCGGTGTTGCCCGCCTTGTCGCTCGCCCGGTAGCGGACGGTGTGCTCGCCCGTCTGGTGCACCATCACCGGAGCGGTGTACGGCTGCCAGGCGCCGTCGCCGATCGCGTACTCGATGGTGTTGACCCCCGACCCGGTGTCGGACGCGGTGACCGTCACCGTGGCCATGTCGAGATAGCGGCCCTGGTCGTCCCGCTCGCCCGACACGGTCGCCGAGGTCTCCGGGGCCGTCGTGTCGTCGGTGGGCCTGGCGACGACCGAGAACGCGGCGGTCTTCTCGGCGGCGGTGTTGCCCGCCTTGTCGCTCGCCCGGTAGCGGAGCGCGTGCGCGCCGACCTGGTCGACGACGACCGGGACGGAGTACGGCTGCCACGGGCCGTCCGCGCCGACCGCGTACTCGACCTTGTCGACGCCCGAACCGGCGTCGGTCGCGCCGAGCGTGACCGTCGCCTGGCCGACGTAGGAGCCGTCGGCGTTGCGGTCGCCCTCGACCTTCGCGGTCGTCTCCGGCGCGGTGGTGTCCTCGCCGCCGCCCTCGGTGACCGTGAGGATGCCCTGCATCTGGCCGTGCCCGGGGATCGTGCACTTGAAGAGGTACCGGCCCGGGGTCAGCGTCACCTCGGCCGTGTGGCGGCCGCCGTTCGCGTCGCCCGGGTTGGCCAGGATGTTGAGCGGGACGTCGTTGTTGTACTCCGGGTCGGAGACGTCGAACGTCAGGGTGTGCGGCATGCCGGTCGTGTTGCCGGTGGCCGCGCTGTTCTCGAAGACGATCGTCGTCGCACCGGCCACCGCCGTGGTCGGGAACTCCAGATAGCGGTCGATCGGATCGCCCGCCTTCCAGGTCAGCACCTGCGCCGCGGCGGTCCGGCCGCCGTCGTCGCCGCGCCGCGCGTCGTCGGCCCTGCCGTAGGCGGCCGCCGACGTCAGGCCGACGACCATCGCCACGGCGGCCAGCAGGGCCGCCCACAGGCTCGCGCCTCTGCGTCTCGTGATCACTGCGCCGCCCTCCTGGCCAGCTGGTCCGCGGCCGGCGTGGGCCCGCCGCCCTTGTAGGTCACGCGCCACAGCGCGGAGTCGGGGTGCGAGGTGAAGAAGCCGCGCCCGTAGTCGAGGACGTACAGCGAACCGTCCGGGGCGAACTTCCAGTCCATCAGGTTGCGGATGCCGCCCTGCCCGACCGGGATGATCTTCTTCAGGGACTCGGCGTGCACCGGCAGTCCGCCCCTGCCGACGGTCCTCGGATCGGTGAGCACGGCGTGCCGCGGCTGTTCCCCGTCGTAGAAGTCGCCGACGAACCACTTGCCGTCCCAGTACGAGGGCCACTTGACCTCCGAGTCGCTCGCCGCGTCGTAGCGGTAGAGCGGACCGTTCATGGTCGCCTGCCCGCCGCCCTTGAGCCACGGCAGCAGCAGCTTCTGCTCCTCCTGCTTGTAGCTCGGGATGCCCGCGGCGTCCCTGGGGTAGTCGACGCCGCCGCCCTGGGGCGAGTACCAGATCGTGTTCCCCGTGACCGGCGGCAGGTTCACCAGGCCGTCGTTGTTCGGGGACTCGTTCCTCGGCGCGTCGCAGTCGTACCAGCCGAGCGGCTTGGCCGGGTCGAGCAGACCGCGGTCCCGGTAGGGCTGCTTGTTGCCCATGCAGTACGGCCAGCCGTGGTTGCCCGCCTTGGTGATCGCGGCGAACGTGTCGTACTTGGCCGGACCCCATGTCGTGGACGGCGCGCCCGCGTCCGGGCCGACCCAGCCCGCGTAGAGGATGTCGGTCGTCCGGTCGACGGAGATGCGCGCGGGGTTGCGCACCCCCATCACATAGATCTCGCCGCGGGTCTTGCCGCCGCCCTCGTCGCTCTCCTCGCCGGTGAAGAGATTGCCCGCGGGGAGGGTGTACGTGCCGTCGGGCTCGGGATGGATCCGCAGGATCTTCCCGTTGAGGTTGTTGGTGTTGCCCGCGGTGCGGCGCGCGTCCGCGAAGGAGACGCCCCTGAAGTTCGGGGCGGGGTTGTTGCCCGAGTAACCGCCGCTGGAGCCGGAGGAGTTGGTGTCTCCGGTGGCGATGTACAGATTGCCCTTGGAGTCCCAGGCCATGCCGCCGCCCGCGTGGCAGCAGCTGTGGATCTGCACCGGCCAGCTCAGCAGCACCTTCTCGCTCGCCAGGTCGAGCCTGTTCGTCGCGAGATCGAGCGTGAAGCGGGAGACCCGCCGCTCGCCCATGTGCTCCACGCGGTCGATCCGGGAGTGCGGCGTGTAGTGGAGGTAGACCCAGCCGTTGGTCATGAAGCCGGGGTCGAGCTCGATGCCGAGCAGACCCTCCTCGTTCTTGACCAGTTCGTCGCCGCCGCCCTTGTTGCCGAAGACGGTGAGCGCGCCGGCCTTGGTGACCTGCCCGGTCTTCGGGTCGTAGACGTGGATCTCGCCGTTGCCCTTGCCGATCTCCGGGTTGTTCCAGTCGGTGACGACGGGCACGCTCGAGTCGGCGCCGCCGCGGCCGATGTACAGGATGCGGCCGTCGGGAGCGGCGACGAGACCGTGCGGCTCGCCGATCTGGTCGTTCTGACCCGGCTGGTTGGGCCTGGTGACGCGCTCGGCGGTGTAATTGGCGTCGATGGTCGCCTTGCAGTCCGCGCGGGAGATCCGCGCGGTCCAGGCGATCGCGCCGCGCAGATGGTCGCGGAAGTCCGTCTCGGCGTAGCTGTCGACCGTGCCGCCCATGGCGGTGTAGAAGGACCGGCCGCCGTCGTAGTCACGGCACCAGGACACCGGGTGGTCCCAGCCGTTGGGCTTGGCCGCCGGCTGGTACGAGGACTCCCGCAGGCGCGCCACGGTGTGCACGGTGCCGGACGGGTTGCGGTCCCAGTTGAACCACTTGTCGGGCCGCTTCCACTCCAGCGGAAGGGACTTGGTGGCCGGGTGCTGCCGGTCGCCGACCTCCACCACCGCGCGCTGCGTGCCGCTGGGGGCGCCGGTGGGCCGGGCGCCGATCAGGCCCGTGAACCAGCCGGAGTAGGGCTCGGTGCGGGCGGCCTCGTGGACGCCGACGAATCCGCCGCCCGCCTCCATGTAGGCCTCGAGGCCCGCTTCCTGCTCGGGGTCGAGCACATCGCCGCCCCCGGTCAGGAAGACCACCGCGTTGAACGTGCCGAGTCGCTTGGCGTCGGTGAAGACGGCCGGGTCGTCGGTGGCCTGCGTGCGGTAGCGGCCGGCGGCAGGGCCGGTGAGGCCGATGCTCTCGACCGCTGCGATGCCCGCGTCGACCGTCGGCGACTCGGCCGTCGCGGACCCGTGGAAGACGAGGATCCGCACGTTGGCGCCGCCCGGGGGCGACGGCAGGGATAACGTTGTCGCCGCCCTGGCCGACGGCGGGTCCGGATCCGGCTTGGCGGCGGCGGGGTTGCCGCCGAGCAGGGAGGCGGTGAGGGCGCCTGCCCCGAGTGCCGCCACGGCAAAGCCTGTTCTCGATCTCGACCGGTGATGTGGTGTGCGCTTCATGGGTCACCCATCCCTCTGAGGTCACAACGACAGCCGTTGAAGCTAGACCTCTTTGCGCGGTTCGCCAAGGGCTATGGCCGCAACCGGACGAACTTTGTCCTGGGTGTGGATAAACCACTGCCGCCCCGCTACGGTGTGGGCCGTCCCCAGGAGCCCCCGCTGGCCCCGCACCCCGTCAATCTCCTCTGAAGACCGGAGAGTTCGACATGGACAGACGCAGCTTCAACCGTCGCCTGCTCGCGGGCGGGGCGGTCGCCGCGACCGGCGTGACATCGTTGTCCCTCGCCTCCGCCTCCAGTGCCGCACCCGACGCGGCCGCCACGCTGAGGACTGCCCCGGCCGGCGGCCAGATACGCCATCTCAAGCTGTACGCCGAGAAGTTGGCCGACGGGCGCATGGGCTACGGCCTGGAGAAGGGCAAGGCGAGCGTGCCCGGCCCGCTCATCGAGCTCAACGAGGGCGACACCCTCCACATCGAGTTCGAGAACCTGATGGACGTTCCGGTGAGCCTCCACGCGCACGGCGTGGACTACGACATCGACAACGACGGTACGAGGATGAGCGGGAGCCATGTGGAGGCGGGCGCCACCCGCACGTACACCTGGCGCACCCACGCCCCCGGCCGCCGCCCCGACGGCACCTGGCGGCCCGGCAGCGCCGGGTACTGGCACTACCACGACCACGTCGTGGGCACGGACCACGGCACCGGCGGCATCCGCAAGGGCCTCTACGGCGGCCTGGTGGTGCGCCGCAAGGGCGACATCCTGCCGGACAAGCAGTTCACCATCGTCTTCAACGACATGACGATCAACAACCGGCCGGCCGCCGACCCGCCGAACTTCCTCGCCACCGTGGGCGACCGGGTGGAGATCGTCATGATCACGCACGGCGAGTACTACCACACGTTCCACATGCACGGTCATCGCTGGGCCGACAACCGCACGGGCCTCCTCGCGGGACCCGAGGACGTGAGCCGGGTCGTCGACAACAAGATCACCGGACCCGCGGACTCGTTCGGCTTCCAGATCATCGCGGGCGAGCACGTCGGGGCCGGCGCCTGGATGTACCACTGCCACGTCCAGAGCCACTCCGACATGGGCATGGCCGGACTCTTCCTGGTGGCCAAGCCGGACGGCACGGTACCGGGCCACGGAGACCACGGAACGCACGGTGCGGCGACGGCGAAGGGCGAACCTGCCACCCAGGCGTCCGGCGCGAGCCACCACCACTGAGCCCCGCGGCGCGGACCCGGCCGGGGTCGTCCCGGCCGGTCCGCGGTGGCCCCACCTGTCACGTGACCCACATCACTTTCACCGTCCGCGGCCTTTTCGTTATCCGCGCCCCGCTCCAGGCTCTCCCATGCGCAATCATCTCCAACGAACGGGACGGTCGGCGTGCGACAGAGCACAGGAATCGAGCGGGACACGGAGCTGGTCCTCGCGGCGCGGAACGGTGACCCGTGGGCGCGGGACCAGCTGATCACCGCCCACCTGCCCCTGATCCACACCACCGTGGCACTGGCCATGAACGGCCGCCACGGTGCCGAACACGTCGAGCACGTCGTACGGGAGACGATGCTGCGCGCCCTGGACGGGCTCCCCACCCTGACCGACCCCGGGGTCTTCCGGCCCTGGCTGGTCGCCATCGCCGTGGACGGGATCCGCCGCCACCGGCACCAGCAGCCGGCCGGCTACGGCGACGGTGCGCCCGCCGAGCCGTCGTCCGCGCACGGGCGGGCGGCGTACGAGATCACCGAGGCGGCCCGCTGGCTGGACCCGGACGACGGCGAACAGCTTGCGCTGTGGTGGCTGGAGTGCGCGGGCGAGCTGACCCGGTACGAGACGGCCGCCGCGCTGCGCTGGCCTGCCGAGGAGGCGCCGGCCCGGATCGAGGCCGTACGGGCCCGGCTCGACGCCGCACGTGTCGTCGCCGGCGCGCTGGCCGGGAACCCGGCCTGCCCCTTCCTGGGCCGAGAGGCGGCCGAATGGGACGGCCGCCCCTCCGCCCCGTGGCGCGACCACCTCGCCCATCACACGATCGGCTGCGGGCACTGCGCCCCGCGCTGGCACGCGCTGGTCCCGGCCGAGGTCCTCCTCGCGGCCACCTCGCCGGTGCTTGCGGCCCGTACGGACGAGGCCCCGCGGGACACGACGCCGACCGCCGCGTTCGCGGCCGCGGCCGGCGGGCCCGGCGCCGCCCCGGGCGCGTACGCGGCCACCGACGGCGACCCGTACCGTACGGACGGAGGCACCGACCCGTCCGAGACGGCCCACCTCGGCGGGTACGGACACGACCACGCGGCGGACCTGACGGAGCCGTACCTCCTGGCCGGCTCCGCAGGGCACACCCGGCCCCCCATGCCCCGGTCCGCGCCCGGCTCCGCCGCCTCCGCCGCGCCCGGCCGGCACGGCACGCGCGCGGCGCTCCGGCACCGTCGCCGGACGCAGGAGCGGAGCCGGCGCCGTGCCGTCATCGCCGCCGGTGTGGTGGTCATGGCGGTCACGGGCGGAGCGTTCTCGCTGTCCGGGGGCCGCGGCGGCGACGACGAGGTCCTCGAGGCGAACCGCGTGACGGCCCCGGAGCTCGACCTGCCCCTCGACCAGGACCCGTCCACCCACTCCGGCACCCCGTCGGCGGCGGCGACGACCCCCACCACCTCGCCCTCCGCCTCCAAGTCCGCCACCGGACGTCCACCCGCCACGGCGTCGCCCAGCGCGAAGCCCACCACCGCGTCGCCCCGCCCGGTCCGCACCGCCAAGCCCGCCCCGGTGAAGACGACCCCGCCGCGGACCGCGGCGCCGACCCCGGACGCGCCGCCGACCAGGCCCGGCTCGGGCAACGGCGGGGGATCGGGCTCGGGTGACGAGGCCGGGAACGGGACGGGCGCGGGCCCGCAGAACGACAACGGACAGAGCTCGGAGGCCGACCAGGTCATCGCGCTGGTCAACGCGGAGCGCGCCAAGGCGGGCTGCGGCCCGCTGAGCGCGAACGCGACCCTGACCAGGGCGGCGCAGGGCCACTCCGACGACATGGCGGCCCGTGACTTCTTCGACCACACCAACCCCGACGGTGCCGGTCCGGGGGAGCGGGTGACGGCCGCCGGATACCCGTGGTCGACCTACGGCGAGAACATCGCCATGGGCCAGAGCAGCCCGGAGCAGGTCATGGAGTCGTGGATGAACAGCCCGGGTCACCGCGCGAACATCCTCAACTGCGACTTCAAGGAGATAGGCGTCGGCATCCACTCCCAGGGCGGCCCGTACTGGACCCAGGTCTTCGGCGCCCGCTGACCCGGCGGGAGCAGGCGCCCCCGGGCCCTGCGACAGGAGGAGGGGGTGCGGCC